>JAFQCY010000006.1 GCA_017399355.1 Oscillospiraceae bacterium | reverse complement strand
TGCCCTTCTTGGTCTCGGTCATCTGGTCGGCAGTGCCGTGGTCTGCGGTGATGAGCAGGGTATAGCCCAGGCGCTTGGCAGCGGCCTCGATCTCAGCCAGGCAGGCATCCAGGGATTCCATGGAGCTGACCACAGCTTCCATCACGCCGGTGTGGCCCACCATGTCGCCGTTGGGGAAGTTGCAGCGGATGAAGTCATAGTCCTTGGACTCCATGACCTCCAGCATACGGGCGGTGATCTCCCTGCACTTCATGGCAGGGGCCAGCTCAAAGGGGATCACATCAGAGGGGATCTCCTCATAGGTCTCCAGCTCCTCGCTGACCTTGCCGGAGCGGTTGCCGTTCCAGAAGTAGGTCACATGGCCGTATTTCTGAGTCTCGGAGATGGCAAATTCACGGATGCCGTGCTCACACAGCAGCTCCGTCAGGGTGTTGCGGATCACAGGGGGCTGCACCAGGTAGTTGTAGGGGATCTTCAGGTCACCGTCGTACTCCAGCATACCGGCAAACTTCACGCCGGTGTAGTCGCCGCGGTCAAACTTGTCGAACTCCTTGCGGTCGAAGGCCAGGGAGATCTCCTGGGCACGGTCGCCGCGGAAATTGTAGAGGACAACGCTGTCGCCGTTGGCAATGGGAGCCACGGCCTTGCCGTCCTGGGCAATGACGAAGGGGGGCAGATCCTGGTCGATGCAGCCGGTCTCTGCACGGTAGGTCTCAATGGCCTCCTTGGCAGAGGCGAACTGACGGCCAATGCCACGGACGTGGGTGTTCCAGCCGTCTTCGACCATCTTCCAGTTGGCCTCGTAGCGGTCCATGGTGATCTTCATTCTGCCGCCGCCGGAGGCGATGCGGTAGTCATAGCCCTGGCCGCTGAGAGAGGCCAGAACGGTCTCCAGCTGCTCCACATACTCCAGAGCGGAGGTGGCGGGCACGTCTCTGCCGTCTAAGAGGATGTGGCAGTAGACCTTCTTCACACCGGCCTCTTTTGCCTTGTTCAGCAGGGCGATGAGGTGGCTGATGTTGGAGTGGACATTGCCGTCAGACAGCAGGCCCAGGAAGTGGAAGGCCTTGCCGTTCTCTACGCAGTTGGCAACCAGATCCTTCCAGGTCTCCGATGCAAAGAGCACGCCGTTTTCAATGGATTCGCCAACCAGCTTGGCACCCTGGGAGTAGACCTGGCCGCAGCCCAGGGCATTGTGGCCCACTTCGGAGTTGCCCATGTCGTCATCGCTGGGCAGACCGACGGCGGTGCCGTGGGCCTTCAGCCAGGTGCAGGGGCATTCGGAGAGAAGACGGTCTAAGGTGGGAGTCTTGGCTACCGCAACAGCATCGCCGCTGCCGCCGTCGCCCTTACCTACGCCGTCCATAATGACCAGTACAATGGGTTTCTTCATATTTCATAAGCCTCCAATAAGCATATTTATACGCATAGTCGGTTTATTATACTATATTTTGCGCCAGGATACAAGATATTTTTCAAAAATATAGGGTTTTCAGGGTCAATTCGGGCTGTATCCGTCCTTTAAGAGGGCTTCTACAGCCTCTAAAAGCGCCTCAGGCAGGCGCTGAGAGGCTACGGTATGGGCGGCCTCCTCCTGAGCATCCTTCAAAATCCCCAGATCCTGCACCAGATCCGCCACCCGGAACAGGGGCAGACCGTGCTGCCGCTGGCCAAAGAAATCTCCGGGGCCACGGAGCTTCAGATCGGCCTGTGCCACCTTGAAGCCATCGGTGGTGGCGCAGAGCTCCTTCAGCCGCTGCCTCGTCTGAAGATCCTTTACATCGGAGACCAAAATGCACCAGGACTTTGCCTTGCCTCTGCCCACCCGTCCCCGAAGCTGATGCAGCTGGGACAGGCCGAAGCGCTCCGCATTTTCCACCACCATCAAGGTGGCGTTTGGCACATCTACACCTACCTCGATCACCGTGGTGGAGACCAGGATATCATAGGCTCCGGCGGCGAAGGCGGTCATGACGGCCTCTTTTTCGCTGCCCTTCATCTTGCCGTGGAGCAGGGCCAGGCGCAGGTCGGGGAAGGCGGATTCCCGGAGGGTTTGGATCCAGGTCTCGGCGGCCTTCAGGGACTCCGTCTCGCTGTCCTCAATGGCGGGGCAGACAATGTAGCTCTGGTGGCCCTCCTGGGCCTGCTTGCGGATGAAGCCGTTGAGCCGGGCACGGTAGCGCTCGTCGACCAAGAAGCTCTCCACCGGCTGCCGCCCGGGGGGCAGCTGGTCAATGATGCTCACATCCAGATCGCCGTAGAGAATCAGAGATAAGGTACGGGGAATGGGGGTGGCGGACATGATCAGCAGATGGGGCTGCCGACCCTTTTCCAGCAGGGTGGCACGCTGGGCCACACCGAAGCGGTGCTGCTCATCGGCGATCACCAGCCGCAGATCCCGGAATACGGTAGCCTCCGTCAGCAGCGCATGGGTACCGATGACCAGGTCATAGTCCCCGGCGGCAATCTGTTCCCGGCAGTCCTTTTTCTGCTTGGGTGTCATAGAGCCCACCAGCAGGCACAGCCGAATGCCCAGGGCGGAGAAGAGGAGGCTTAAGCCCTCATAGTGCTGCCGGGCCAGGATCTCCGTGGGAGCCATGAGGGCGGTTTGAGCGCCGTTTTTGGCGGCGCAGTAGGCGGCTGCGGCAGCCACCATGGTCTTACCGGAGCCAACATCGCCCTGCACCAGGCGGCTCATGGGCTGCCCGGAGGCCATATCCCCCAGGATCTCCCCGATACAGCGCAGCTGGGCGCCCGTCAGGCGGAAAGGGAGGGCATGGTAAAACTCTTCCATGCCGTCAATTTCCATCCTCCCGGTGCGGCGAAGGCAGCGCTTGCTCCGCAGCAGCGCCAGGGAGGTGGAGAAAATGTAGAATTCTTCAAAAATCAGCCGTTTCTTCGCCTGCTCCAGCGCCTCGTGGGAATCGGGGCCATGGATCTGGCGGAGGGCCTGGCTGTAGCTGCAGAGGTACTGCCTCTGCCGCACCTCCTCCGGCAGGATCTCCGGCGGGCTGCAGCGCTCCATGGCCAGCTGCACCGCCTGAGAGACGGCTTTGTTGGTCAGTCCGGCGGTCAGAGGGTAGATGGGCATGATCCGCCGGGTCAGAGTCCCGGCGCTGTTCAGGGCTTCAAAGAGGGGATTGGTCATGCCGTAGCCCAGGTAGTCCCCCTCTAACGTGCCGTAGAAGCAGTATTGCTCCCCACGCACCAGCCTGGAGACGGTGTATCCTGCGTTAAAGAAGGTCAGGTGCAGCCGTGCCGTGTGGTCGGCCACGGTGACCTTGGTCACCTCCAGCCGCTTTCCGCCGGGCTTGGGAATGGCATGGGTCTGGGGATTGGTGACCACCGAGGCCACAAAGCAGGCAGCTGTCCCTGCCTCCAAATCCTTGATGGGGACGATCCGGGTGCGGTCTTCATAGTCTCTGGGGTAGTGCCGCAGCAGCTCTCCCAGGGTGGAGATGCCCAGATTGGCAAAGAGGGCTGCCTTCTTCGGGCCGATGCCCGGCAGAACCTTGATGGAGTCTGTCAGCTGTGCCATGGTGTCACCTGCCTTTTGCATAATTCTTCATCCTATATTATAAGCGATTTCCCTCCACAATGCAAGAGCAGAGGAAAGTGTGTGAGAATCCCCAAAAACGGAAATTTAGCGTTGGAGTGGTGAATGGTGAATCGTGAATGGTGAATGATGAAGGTGTGCGCTTTGCGCATTGATTTTAAATAAATCGGCGGAGCCGATACCTCAACTATTCACTATTCACCATTCGTCATTCACCAAATATAAAGTTCCGTTTACACGATCAGGCATCACATTAGCGAGCCGCATAAAAAAGCAAAAGCCTGACGGAGAACTCCATCAGGCGGAAAAATCCATATTTTGCTTACGCCAGAGCGTTGATCTTGAGAGTCATGCTGCTCTTCTTGCGAGCTGCATTGTTCTTGTGGAGGATACCCTTGTTGACGGCCTTGTCAACAGCAACAACGGCTGCGGTGTAGGCGGCGGTAGCCTCGGTCTTATTGCCGGTAGCAACAGCGGCGTCGAACTTCTTCAGAGTGGTCTTCAGAGCGGACTTAGCCATCTTGTTCTTCTCGTTGGCAATACGGGACAGGATAACTCTCTTCTTTGCGGACTTGATGTTGGGCATGATTGCACCTCCTCGTAACGGTGATTATCTTAAAACCGTGTGTTTTAGCTCATGCAGAAACATATTATAGCGGCAAAAGTCAGGAAAATCAATAGTTTTTTTGCAAAATTTTAAAAAATTTTTGAAAAAGCCGGAACTACTCACTTTTTCAGGAAAAAACCGGCCAAAGCCTTGGGGCACAAGGCTTTTGAGACCTTCTAAAAAAACCGGACCGGGGCAGAAAACAGAAATCCTTGTGCAGCTTGACGAAGGCACGTATTTTTAGACAAAAGTGCGGAATTTGAGGAACAAACTTATGTAAACCGCATATGCAGCCAATGCAAGGGGCTGTGCAAAAGGGGAGGCTTGTGCAAAAACCTGTGCAAAATGTTCAAAACTCCATAAAATCATGGGCTTCCCCGGGAGGCACCCGGGAGAGCGCCGGGGAGGAGCGGTGTATAAATTCCCCGTATGAATGCCGGATATGCAGTTGAAATAATTCCGGGTTGCAGGAAAAACTTTGGTTTTATGTAAACCAAAAACAGGGGAAAGAGGTCGAAAAAGTTCAGAAAGGCCCGAATCAGCAGGGATCTTGACGGCAATGTAAAAGGATAAAATAGGAAAGTACAAAAAAACTTTGTCAACTCTTACAAAAAATCATATCGTTACCACCCTGCATGAAATGCTGCCTTTGGGAAATACTGTTAGCAGCTCAATACAGGAGGACGTATATGCAGGGCAAGGTAGAAATCTGCGGCGTAAATACAGCGAGACTGAAGACCTTAAAGAATGAGGAGATGGATCGGCTGCTGAAGCTGGCGGCTCAGGGAGATGAGAGCGCCCGACAGCAGCTCATCGAGGGCAATCTGCGGCTGGTGCTGTCGGTGATCCAGAAGTTTATGGGCCGGGGCGAGAATCCCGATGACCTGTTTCAGGTGGGCTGCGTAGGGCTTTTGAAGGCCATTGCCAATTTTGATGTGAGCCTGAATGTGCGCTTTTCCACCTATGGTGTGCCCCTGATCGAGGGGGAGATCCGCCGTTATCTCCGGGATCAGGGGCCCATCCGGGTGTCCCGCAGCATCCGGGATACAGCCTACCGGGTGCTGCAGTGCAAGGAGGCTATGCTGGCGGAGGATACCCGGGAGCCTACCCTGGAGGAGATCGCCAAGCGGCTGGAGCTGCCCCTGCGTGCCGTGACCCAGGCTATGGATGCCATCGCCACCCCCATCTCCCTCTACGATCCGGTCTACTCCGATGGGGGTGACCCTCTGACGGTGATGGATCAGGTACGGGATACGAAGAACACGGACGAAAAGTGGACGGAGCGCATTGCCCTCCGGGAGGCCATCGGCGCTCTGGGGGAGCGGGAGAAGCGGATCCTGGCGCTGCGGTTCTTTGACGGCAAGACCCAGATGGAGGTAGCCGGGGAGGTGGGCATTTCTCAGGCCCAGGTCTCCCGCCTGGAGAAGAACGCCATCTGCAGCCTGCGATAGGCCATTTGCGTCAGCTAAACACGCTCGCAGGCTGCAAATGGGAACCTGCCGGTCTGTTTAGGAACTAACAACTAAGAGCTAAGGACTAAAAACTGAGGTGTGCCTCCGGCACGGATTTGGAATATTTAGTCCGTCAAACAGAAATTTGCCGAACTGTTTTGCGCACTCAAAGCCTCCCTTGTCAAAGGGAGGTGGGTCGCCTTGAAAAGGCGACTCGGAGGGATTCCGCACGCCGCAACACCGTTATTTTGCAAGGTTTTCGGCGAATTCGTACTGCCTGCACGAATCCCCCCGGATCGCCT
>JAFQCY010000063.1 GCA_017399355.1 Oscillospiraceae bacterium | reverse complement strand
CGCACACTGCAACACCGTTATTTTGCAAGGTTTTCGGCGAATTCGTACTGCCTGCACGAATCCCCCCGGATCGCCTGAAAGGCGATCCGACCCCCTTTGACAAGGGGGTCTTTGGTGCCTCCAACAGTTCGAGAAACATCTATTTGACGGTAGTGCCAGCAGCAACCCCCTGTGTCCCCCTTCAAAGGGGGAGGTCGTTGATTGATGGTGCAGGCAACAGTTCGGGAAGCATTTATTTTGCAAAAAATCTTACATCTGCCATAGAAAGACGGTGGCTGCCTCTTTTAGGAGGCAGCCACCGCTTGGTCGTTATTTCAGTTTTCCTTCTACGATGAGCTTTGCCACCAGGGCGGCGGCTGTTCCTACGACAGTACCGCACTTGTCGTGGCCATCGGAGGCCAGGTAGCCATCCAGCTGGCCTTCCTCACGGAAACGATAGCAGGTGCCGAAGAGGCAGGTCTGCACATCGTGGCAGCGGCAGCCGCCGAATTTCTCTACGAATTGGCAATAGACCTCGTAGGCCGCATCAAAGCACTCCTGGGTGCCGTGGGCCATATCGCTGCGTTCCCTGCCCAGGAGCAGGCTGATGGCCATACCTGCACCGCTGAGAGCGCCGCAGGTGCCCAGGGTGGACTGTCCGAAGCCGCCGCCCAGGGCGAAGGCAGCTTTGAAGATCTTGTCGTCAATGCCCAGATCGGGGAATACGTCGCTGAGCGCCGCCAGGGTACACTGGCCGCAGTTGGAGAAGGTGCTCTCGTAATAGAAGCCACGGTCATAGGCCTTTTGCACCAGAGCCTGCTTTTCCTCCGGGGGTAACTTGCTGTAGTCCTGCATAGAAGGTCTCTCCTTTTCTATTTGATTCTAAAACCAGTATAGCAGCTTTCGTCAAAATTTGCAAAGGGGATTTTGGGAGATTCTTTTACGCTGCGGTGCGAATAGCTAATGACGAATGACTAAGAACAAAGGTGTGCCTACGGCACGGATTTGGAATACATTTCCCGTCAAACAGAAATTTGCCGAACTGTTTGATGCAGTTGCAATTTACACCGTAGGGCGGGGGCTCGCTCCCGCCGGCGGTAGAAACTCACGAATTTGTGCCGCTCTAAGGCGAATTCGTGCAATGTTGCAAGATTTTTCCTCTGCTCCGGTGGAGCAGAGGCGGCGGGAGCAAGCCCCCGCCCTACGATGCTGTATGAAGCTGCAACAGACCGATAAACATCTATTTGACTTTATTTCAATTCCATGGGCGGAGCCCATACCTCCACCATTCACCATTCACCCTTCGTCATTCACCTAAGATAAATTGACCTTTCACGGAGATACATAGACTACAGGCAGTGCCGTTGTGCGGCACTGCCTGTTTTGCTTTATGCGTTCTGGGGCAGGTCTCGGCTGCCCAGCTTTTTCATAATGGCGGAGACGGGGCGATAGAGGATCAGCATCAGGGCGAAATTGCCGCCGCAATGGAGCAGATCGAAGGGAATACCGGCGATCCAATAGGAAAAGGCCATGCGGAAGCCGTTCACCAGGCCGCCGTCTACGGTGCCGATGAAAATATTGGGCAGGGCGCACAGCGCACCGAAGGCCAGACCGAAGGCACCGGAGATCAGCGCCCACACAAGCACCGAATCCACCTTGCGGAAGAAATAAGTGATGAGCACCAGCAGCGGCCAGGCATACAAATACATGACCCACCACAGGCCGAAGCCGAAAACCGCACCCTCAATGAGGATAAAGACCGGCACCACAAAGAAGATCCTCTTGCCAAAATAGAGGGTAAAAAGGATCAGCCAGAAGCTGGTCAGCTCGATATTGGGTAAGGAGGCCATGGCCATTTTGCAGGCCTCGATCACTGCCACCATCAGACCGATGAGGCAGATATCCTTTGCGGTGGTTTTGCCTCTGGATCGGCTCATGCGGGGGTATAGACGATCTCGAAGGCATCGCCGTCATTGACGGGCTGCTCGGAGATACCGTAGTTGCAGTAGTCACCATTGACATTGAAGCTCCAGTAAGCGCCGTCCTCTTCGTAGACGGCTCTCTCCCCATTGATATGGGAGATCATCATGCCATAAGGGCCATCCTCCCCCTCGTAGGTCAGACCTTCCGCCTCGTCCATGGCCTGGATCAGGTAGAGGGCATCGGTGTTCAGCTCGTAGACGGTCTCCTTACCGGTGGAGTCGATGACGGTGATGGTAATGGCCTTCTCGCCCTGAGTAGCTTTCTCACGGAAGAGGAAGTAGGCGCCCAGCATCAGGGCCACCACCAGGACGGCAGCGACAATGATCAGGATTTTTTTCTTCATGGTTTGTGTTCTCCTTTTTTAGATAGTTTTCTTGAGACTCGCAAAAAAACGGACCCCTCGCCACTGAGCAAAGGGTCCTGAAAACACATTCCGGACTATGCTTCAGCCAATGACTCGTGGCGATGCAAGTGACGACAACAGGCAGGTCTTCTGACTTGGAGATCATAGCTTGCATCCGTCTTCCCGGCAAATGCCAGTGACATGGTTGGATACAAACTTCCTCCTTACAGCGACGAGTTCGTGCAGGATTCGCACCTGCTTCCCTTTTCACCGGAGCGCAGTCGGCTCCGACACCTGTTATCCCTATTCAATTGCAAAGAGATTATAGCACAGCCTCCCGCTTTATGCAAGAGGGTTTTTCTGTAAATATTCCTGTGCATAGTGGACGGCCACAGCACCGTCGGCAGCGGCGGTGACGATCTGGCGCACGGTCTTGGTACGCACATCGCCCACAGCAAAGACACCGGGGAGGCTGGTCTCGGTGCTCTCCCCTGCCCGGATATAGCCCCCCTGATCCAGCTCCAGCTGACCGGCAAAGAGGGCGGAGGCAGGATCCCGGCCGATGGAGATGAAGAGGCCCTGGACATCCAGGCTCTGGGTTTCGCCTGTGAGGCGGTTTTTTACCAGGATGCTCTGCAATTTGCCATCCGCCTGCAGACCAACTACCTCACTCTGGAGGATCAGCTCCACATTCTCCTGCCGCAGCAGGGCGTCAAAGGCAGCCTTGGCGGCACGGAGGGTATCTCTGCGGTGGATGAGGTAGACCTTCTTGCAGATCTTGGAAAGGTGCAGGGCATCGGCTGCGGCAGACTCGCCGCCACCGACCACGGCCACGGTCTTATTGCGGTAGAGCATCCCGTCGCAGGCGGCGCAGTAGCCCACGCCACGGCCAATGAGGCTCTCTTCCTCCGCAAGCCCCAGGTGGCGGTGGTCCGCACCGGTGGCGATGACCACCGTACGGGCAGAGAGGAGGCCCTCATCGGTATGGATCTGCTTAATTGCCCCGGTCAGCTCCACGGAGGTGACCTCTGCAAAACGGGTCTTGGCGCCGAAGCGCTCCGCCCCCTGCTGCATCTGCATACCCAGGGTATAGCCATCCACCGTTTCGGGGATGCCGGGGTAATTGTCAATGGCCATGGTCTGGGTCATCTGGCCGCCGACGATGACCTTCTCCACCAGCACCGCATCCAGACCGGCACGGGCGGCATAGAGGGCGGCAGTATAGCCGGCAGGGCCGCCGCCGATGATAATCATATCGTAGATCTTATCCATAAGGACTCCTTTCATTGCCGATCCTCCGGCGCTGATGCGTGAGACGACAAAGACCAATTTCGCGAACAGTAGGGGCGCACCCATGTGTGCGCCCGTTGCAGG
>JAFQCY010000062.1 GCA_017399355.1 Oscillospiraceae bacterium | reverse complement strand
TTGTCAAAAAAGTCCTTTGGACATTTTTGACAAGCTGCTTTCAAAATTGCAAAATAAAATTAAGGTAATTCTTATTTTGCATTTTTATCGCCTGCGGGCGGGTTATTGAACGTGAAAGGACACCCTGACGGTTTCCTTTCACACTTTTCTTCCCTCCGAAAACCATAGACTAACGGTTTTTTGACAGTCTGAGGAGATGGCAAATGCCATCTCCCTTTTCGTTATCTTATTTCGTAGGCGTCGATACTTTTTCCACACGGCTGCGAATATACTCCGGGACTTCCCGTTCCTTGATCTCCAGCACCAGGGCGAACTCGTCGTTCAGGAGCTTTTCCGCATCACGGAGCATCTGCTCATCGCTGCCACGCAGATGCTTGCCACGTTCCCGAAGCCGGCTACGGCGTTGGTACAGACTGCGGATCATCCGCAGCAGCTCCTCATGCTCCGAGCTCAGCAGAATCCGCTGGAATTCTGCCTTTCGTTCGGCAGCATCCTCGATCCAGAGGGGCTCCTCCAGACCGACCTTATCAATAAGGGCATCGATCTCCTCCCGAGTTAACAGAGGGCGCATCTTGCTCAGCAGGAGTTCATTGTTCAATGGCACAAAGACGGTAGCACCCTCCCGGTGGACAGGGCGGAGGACATAGTATTCTTCCCGCTTATGGCCGACCTTCATTTTGCAGATCTCTGTCACTCTGCAAGCGCCCTCTGTACCGTAAAGCACGATCTGACCTACCTGTGCCATAGTCATCTCTCCCCTTTTACATTTTCTTTATACATTATAGCAAAAATCCCAAGAAAATGACATAGGCAAATTTCACAAAATTACAAAAAAACCGCCTTTTGGCGGTTTTTTTAGTAGAAAAACTTCTTAGTCAATTACTTCGTAGCCTGCATCCGTCACTGCCTTCTTCAGCGCATCGGCGCTTGCAGTACCGGTGACCGTGGCGCACTTCTCCTCCAGGCTGACCTCCACAGTCTCTACACCGGGAACGGCCAAAAGAGCCTTCTCTACATGGGCTCTGCAGTGCTTGCACATCATACCTTCGATTTTGATGATCATTTGTCTTAGCTCCTTTCCAGCTTGTTTCTTTTGTAGTTAGTATAGCATAACTTGTCTCTTTTTGCAAGCATTCCCCTTGCAATTGCCGTAGTTTTCCTTTATGATTAAGATAAGCAAATTAAAGTAAGGAGAGATACACGGATGAAACGCTATCATAATTCCCACGTACCCCTGGGTGCCGACGGCCTGCTCCCCTGCACCGGACTGGCAGTCGGCCAAAGCGCCCCCCTGGTTCTGCTCCCCGGCGATCCCCATCGCAGCAAGCTGATCTCCACCTTCTTCCGTGATGCGGAATTTACGGCCCACCGTGGCACCTATGCCACCTACACCGGCCACACCGAGCATGGCTCCCCCGTTGGCGTCACCAGCAGCGGCATGGGCTGCGCCTGCGTAGCAAATGCCCTGGAAGAGCTGGCCGATGCCGGCGCAAAAGCGGTCGTCCGTGTGGGCACCTGCGGCGGTGTACAGCCCTGGATGAAGCCCGGCACCATCGTCATCGCCTCCGGCTGCGTCCGTGGCGAAGGCGCCAGCTATGAGCTGGTCCCCCCGGAGTTCCCCGCTGTGGCAGATCCCCTGTTGGTCAGCGCCCTGACCCGGGCCGCCCATGAGATGGGCGAGGAGCCCTTGGTCGGCATGTACCGCAGCCACGATGCCTTCTATATGGAATCCAAGGCTGCGCATCCCGGTCTGCGGGAGAGAATGCAGAAGTGGATCGACACCGGCGTGCTGGTGGTGGAAAACGAGTCCGGTATGCTCTTCACCTACGGCCATCTGCTGGGTCTGCGTACCGCATCCATCTGCGTGGCCCTTGGCTCCATGTTTGACGATGAAGAGAAGAAGGAAACCACCTCCGTCTATGGCGCTTATGCCGATCCCCAGTTCCTGGCCAGACGGATCGAGAAGGCTTCCCGTATCGCCATTCGTGCTGCAGAAATTCTGGAGGAGGTGCTTGCATGAGCTTCGGAAGTGTAAAATTAGTCCATAATGATGGGACGATGCACCATCTGGGCATCGATGAGACCATGGTGGCAGGCAAGGTCATCCTGACCCCCGATCCCCAGCAGATCCCCTTCTATGCTGCTTTCCTGGACGATGCCAAGAAGGTGGGCGAATACAGAGAATATGTGACCTATACCGGCACCTACAAGGGTGTTCCCATGAGCGTCATGAGCTGCGGCTTTGGCTGCATGCCCATGGCCATTGCCGTGGAGGAGCTGAATCATCTGGGCGTAAAGGAGATTATCAAGATCGCCGCCTGCCCCGCTATCCAGCCCGAGACCAAGCCCGGCAGCCTGGTGGCCGCCTCCGGCGCTGTACGCTCCGAGGGTGCTACCCGTGAATATATCGACATTTCCTACCCCGCTGTCACCGATATGGGTCTGCTGTCCCGTCTGCTGAAGGCCGGTGTTCCGGACTCCGCTCTGTTCCGCAGCCATGACTGCCTGAGCCTGGATACTCCCTGGGCCTTCGGCGGCAAGGAGCGCATTGCCTATTGGGAAAAGCTGGGTGTGGACATTGTAGACGGTGAGACCAGCTCCATGCTGGTGATCGCCGCCATTCTGGATGTCCATGCAGCTTCCGTTGCGCTGGTCTCCGAGAATTACAGCACCGGCGAGAAGCTGGCTGTCACGGACGAGGATCTGGAGAAGATGTTCCGCATCTGCGCCGATGCGCTGTGTGATGCCGCAGAATAAGACTTTTTTTACACCACCATCCCGGAAAGGTTCTGGAAAAATGCGAGAAGATCCTGGCGGATATCGAGACGAGACTATAAAAATACTCCATGAGGACGAACAGCTCATGGTCTGCATAAAGCCCAGAGGCGTTCTGTCTGCACAAGATGCCTCCGGCAAGCAGAATATGCAGGCACTCCTTGCGCCACGGGAGACCTTCCCTGTCCACCGGCTGGATCGGGAGGCCTGCGGATTGATGGTTTTTGCAAAAACCAGGGAGGCCGCCGCCTTCCTCTCTGCCCAAATGGGGACGGACTTTGAGAAGGAATATCTGGCGGTCTGTGAGGGAGAGCCTCCTGAAGCAGGAGAATGGACAGATCTACTCTACCACGACAGAGGCAAAAACAAGACCTACACTGTCAAAAGAAAACGGGCAGGTGTACGGGAGGCAAAGCTCTCTTACGTTGTTACAGAGCGAAATAATGGACGCTCGCTGCTAAAAATCCACCTCTACACCGGAAGAACCCACCAGATCCGTGTGCAGTTCGCCTCCCGGGGCTTTCCCCTGGTGGGAGACCGGAAATACGGCGCCAAATCCGGCGGTGCGCTGCAGCTCTGCTCTGCCCGGCTCTCCTTCCCCCATCCCCGGGGCGGCAGACTGTCCTTCATCCTGGAGGATGCGCCCATTTCCCTCTTGTAAATTGCCTGATCTTGTACTATAATAGTAAAGATCTTCTGATTTAGGAGGCCCCTTATGGCAAGAAAACGACTTGACTCTTACTTGGTTCCCGGCAAGCATATCCATCTCATCGGCATCGGCGGCGTCTCCATGCGCCCTCTGGGTCTGGTGCTTCGTGGCATGGGCATGAAGGTAACGGGCTCTGATATGAATTCCTCCGTCTCCACCGATGAGCTGATCTCCAAGGGGATCGAGGTAAAGATCGGGCACAACGCTTCCAATATCGAGGGCGCAGACTGCATCATCCGCACCGCCGCCGCTCATAACGACAACCCCGAGATCGCCGCTGCCCGTGCCATGGGTATCCCCGTTTTTGAACGGGCTCAGGCCTGGGGCGTGATCATGCGGGAGTATAAAAATGCCATCTGCATCTCCGGCACCCACGGCAAGACCACTACCACCTCTATGGTGACCCACATCTTTATGGAGGCGGAGAAGGATCCCACGGTCATGCTGGGCGGCTACCTGCCCCTGCTGAAGGCAGGCCATCGGGTGGGTAACGGCGAGACCATCATTATGGAGAGCTGCGAATACTGCGACTCCTTCCTGAATTTCTATCCCACCATTGCCATCATCAACAACGTGGAGGCAGATCACCTAGACTACTTCAAGGATCTGGAGGCTGTGCAGCGCTCCTTCCGCAAGTTTGCCGGATTGGTTCCCCGGACAGGCTATGTGATCGCCAACGGAGATGATGAGAATACCGTCCAGGCCCTGACAGATCTGAACTATCTCTCCTTCGGCATGGACGAGAAGAATGACATCCATCCGGCGAAGCTCTCTGAGGATTGCCGCTCCTTTGACATTCTGATCTTTGGCAAGCTTTACTGCCATGTGGATCTGAAGGTCTTTGGCAGACACAATGTGTATAACGCTCTGGCCGCCGCTGCCTCTGCCTATGTCATGGGCATTGAGGGCGAGTTTGTCAGCCGGGGGCTCGGTGCATTCACCGGAGCGGGCCGACGGATGGAGTATAAGGGAAGCTTCAGCGGCGCAGATGTTTACGATGACTATGCCCACCATCCCGGCGAGCTCCATGCGCTGATCGATTCCGTCCGGCTCATGGGCTATAAGCGGATCATCCTGGCCTTCCAGCCCCATACCTACACCCGCACCAAGGCGCTCTTTGATGATTTTGTAGCAGAGCTGAAGCGTGTGGATGTGGCTGTCCTCGGCGAGATCTATGCGGCCAGAGAGCAGAACAAGGTCGGCATCTCCTCCCGGGATCTGGCAAAGAAGGTCCCCGGCTCAGTATTTTTCGATACGCTCCCGGAGGTAGGCGCTTATCTCCATGCCATCGCTACCGAAGGAGATATTATCCTGACCGTCGGCGCAGGCGATATTTACAAAGCCGGCGAAATGCTGGTCAAATAACGCATAACGCAAATCGGAGGTTCCCCGGACGGGAACCTCCGATTTTTTATCGCAGAAAGCCGCTCTCTTTGATGGAGACGAAATCATCATCTGCAATCACAATATGATCCAGCAAGTGCAGCTCCATGATCTCCAGAGAGTCCCGGATCCGCCTGGTGACATCAATATCCTCCTGAGAGGGCACCGCAAGGCCGCTGGGATGGTTGTGCGCCAGGACGATCCCCGTTGCATTCAGTGCCAGGGCCTCCCGGACGATATTACGGATGGGCACATCTGCGGAATTTACAGAGCCGTTTCCCATCTGGCGGCAGCTGATGGGAAAGGCTGCACCGTCCAGATACAGGG
>JAFQCY010000061.1 GCA_017399355.1 Oscillospiraceae bacterium | reverse complement strand
TACGAGGGCACTCCCGGCAGCACCGTCGGCACGGTGGATATCAATAGGGAAGTGGAGATGTTCAAGAAGATCACCGTTCTTCCTGCCAATGTGGTCTACTACGAGGACGATTTCCCCGCCATTACATATTATAAGGCTGACAGCGGCAAGACTGCCAATACCATCACCGTAGACGGTGAGGGCAGCGGTGCTATCTATCAGTCCGCTGACCAGACTCTGCAGTACGGCTTTGACAATGCCTACGACAGCAGCACTGCCCAGAGCGGCAATTCCGGCCATGTGATCAAGATCCTCGATGCCAATGTGGCAGCGGAGTTTGTCTTTGCCGGTACGGGCTTCGAGCTCATCGGCCGCAGCGTGGCCTCCGATAACTGCGTGATCTATCTGGATGTTTTTGATTCCGCAAGTACGCTGGTCAAGCGCATTCCCGTGATCATGGAGTATAATAACGAATCTGTTCCCACCGACGAGGGTGTCTATCAGGTGCCCGTTGTCCGTGTGGACGACCTGGAGCACGGTACCTATACCGTCCAGATCCACGGCGTACCTGCCTATACGGCAACCGATACGCCTCCCACTCTCTATATTGACGGTATCCGCATCTATAACTCCCTGTCCATGTCCGATCCCAACCGTGAGCACTATGCCGATGGTGAGGATACGGCCGAATTCCTGGAGATCCGTGACCTGATCCTGGAGGGCAAGATGGCTGTTATGGACTTTGACTCCGACTCCATGACCCTGGGTACGGGCTTCAGCACCTTCACCGAGAACCGCAACGGCGAGACCTATCCCGTCAATGTCTTCACGCTGAATAGTGTTGCATACGAGGGCTATTTTGCCGATGCCCCCACCTACACCGATACCCAGCAAACGCCGTTGCTGAACCTCTATTCCGAAAGCACGGCGCAGGGCAACAGCCAGCTGGTATTCACCCTTGCCAAGACCGAGAACGGCACGAATTACTATCACATCCACATCCATTCCGGCGGCACGGAGCGCTACCTGAAGCGGAGCGCCGTGACGGCAGATGTGATGCTGGTCAGCGCCGCATATCAGAATCCCACCGTCACCGATCCCAACAACTTCCTCTGGAAGCTCAGCTATCTGGATGAGACTCGGGGTATTGTGACCATTCAGAGCAAGGCAGACGGCTCCTATCTCAGCGCTGTGTCGGTAGATGCCACCGCCGGGACCGGCAAGATCCAGGCAGTCACCGCTGCAAGCGTTACCGATGCCCAGAAGTGGGAGCTGGCCGCTGTGGAGACCACCGAGGTCTTCGAGGGCAACCAGGTCTCCTCTGTCAATGACTACCTGCTCTTTGGCCCCAACAACGAGCTGTATCTGGATGGCATCTCCCTGAAGCAGGCCCTGGTCTTCTACTTTACGCCTGATCAGGATGATGCAACCACCTCCATGCTGCAGGTTGGTGTCCGTGTGCTCAATGACAATCTCATGCACGGTATCAATACTGAGCTGACGGAAGTGGGCGTGCTCTACCAGAGCGCCAACACCGGCACTCCCGGCTGGAAGATCCTGGATGATAACATCCGCTCCTCCACCGAGCGCTACTATCCCATCGATCTGAACCTTTGTAAGTACGATGCGGCCAATGACCGCTACGAGGTCGTCCTCTACTGCGTCAATGGCTACCTCTCCTTCTCCAACCTGAAGGTCTCCGGCGGCAGCATCCGCAGCATCGGCGGCGAGACCGCTGACCTGAGCTACAGCAATGGCGTGCTGGGCATGCTGACCGACGACGGTACGGGCAAGACCCGTGTTTGGGCTCCCGTTGCAGATCCCGGTGCATACCCCGACTTCCGTTCCCTGAGTGAGCAGATGGCTGCCACCATGATCTATGAGGTGGATATGGATACCGGCGAGTTCGTGCCCGCCGAGTCCGATACCGAGGATCAGATCTATCTGGCCGGCCGCTCCCTGCTGTTTAAGGACATCATCAAGATGCGCTTCTACTTCGACCTGTCCAATAGCGGCATGAGCGAGGTAGGCCCCGACAACAGCGGCCTTCTGACCTGGACGGAGGAAGAATATGCTGCCCTCAGCAGCCACACCGTGGATACCGCCGGTACCCAGCTCTGCGGCCTGACCTTCTCCGCCAATGGCTACTATGCCGATACCCAGGGCATCCCCGCCAAGAATATGGTGGATACCCTCTATGTCCGGGCCTATGTGATCCTGCCCAACGGCAGCTATGTCTACAGCGATGTCACCGAGTTCAGCCCGGTTATGTATTCTCAGCTGGTGCTTGAGAGCGAGACCACCACGGCTACCATGAAGGAGCTGGTGGTCGCCCTGATGAACTACGGCGCAGCAGCCCAGACCTATTTCAATTACAAGACCGACACCCTCATGAATGCCTGGATGCCTACAGAGTTGCAGCAGCTGGATTGGAGCGACGAACTGATCAACGCTCTGCCCACCGACCGCTCTAAGTTCAGCTATGAGGCAGACAGCAGCATCACCCTCAGAGGCTCCTCCGTGACCTTTGTGGGCGCTGTGAATCAGAACTTCTATTTCAACATCCCCGAGGAGCTGACGGAAACTGCCACCACCGTGGAGCTGCTCTACTGGACCGAGAGCGACTACGAAGCGCTGTCCGAGCTGACCGTAGATAACGCACGGAGAGTTGACTTCTCCCTGGCAGACGGCAGAGCGGTCGTGGAGGGCACCGCCGCAAAGAACCTGGGCAAGGGGATCTACTTCGCCGTCCATATCGTAAGCCCGGAGGGCGAAACCTTCAGCAAATTGTACACCGATAGTGCCCACGATTACGCAAGACGAGTTCTGAACAGCAGCTCCACCACCGCTGCTATGAAAGAGCTTGCCATGGCGCTGGTGGTATACAGCTGCAAAGCAAAAGCACAGTTAGGAGGCTAAGCACAATGAAAAAACCTTATACCAGCCCCATCGTTGAAATGGAGAGCTTTACCATTGCGCAGCAGATTGCCTCCTGCGGTGCTATGCAGATCAACCTGACCGATGCCGCCTGCGTCCTGACCGACACAGACTCCACCGAGGAAATGAAGCGCCTTGCCAATATCGGCTTCTTCCTGGGCGGTTGCGACATGCAGGCCAGCGGTATGACCACCAATGACGGCTTTTGTTACAATACGAATATTAATGTAGCATTTACCTCCTGAATCAGCATTCTCTGCGGGGCGGTTGGCATTCTCCGCCAGCCGCTTCGCAGATTCTTACCTTTGTATAATATGAGAAAGGCAGGCACCTTCATGAAGCGTCACTTGAAAAAGACTGTGGCAATTCTTCTCTGCGTTGTTACCCTGCTCACCCTGATTCCCACTCTTACCACAAGTGCGGCGAACCAAACCTATATCAATAGATTACCCGACTCCTACCAGGCAGCAGAGGGCAGCTTTACCCTCCGCTCTACAGCACGGCTCTTTGTGGTCTCCAACGGCGAGCCCAATGAGGATCTGTCCCAGACGGCGAAGCTGATCTCCGAGCTGCTGTATCAGGCGGGCTACCCCTCCTATACTGCGCTCCCCATGGTTTGGGGTGCGGAGAACTGTGTCCGCTCGGGCGACCTGGTTCTGAAGCTGACAAATGGCATTGCTGCAGACGGCTACCGTCTGGAGATCAACAAGGATTGCCTGACCATCCTGGCCTCGGATACCGATGGCCTGATCTACGGCACCAATACCCTGATCCGCTACTTCCGTGTCAATGGCGGCTGCACCCTCTCCTGCGCCACCATCTCCGATGCCCCCGACACCCAGGAGCGCACCCTGATGCTGGACTGCGCAAGAAAATACTGGTCGGTATCCTGGATCGAGAACCTGATCCGCCAGATGTCCTGGATGGGCTATAACGCCCTGGAGCTGCATATCACCGAGGATCAGGGTATGCATATGAATATCTGGAGCGACGGCCCGGACTGCAACGGCAATGATTTCAGCTGGCTTCCCGGCTATAAGGCCACAAACTGGGCCTCTGCCTCTCCCGATCCCAACGGCGGAAATAACTACAGCGCCGACCAGATCCGTGAGATCGTGGCTTTGGCGCAGAAGTACCATATCGAAGTTATTCCCTCTGTGGACGTGCCCTGCCACTGCGACTATATGATCTATCAGTACCGCACCTACGTGGCATCCAAGGGCACATTCCAGTTCAACTATGGCGGCAATACCTACACCTCTCCCGCAGCCGATCAGTTCTATATCTCCGACTCCGATTGGGGAAACAGCGACTGGACCACGGTGAATATCAACAATACCGAGGCCAAGTATTTTACCCTCGCCATCATTGAGGCCTATGCGGACTTCTTCGGAGATTTGGGCTGCAATAAGATGAACATCGGCTGCGACGAGATTCACGGTACCGTCGACTACAATGTTTTCCTCAACTATGTCAATGAGACCTGCGCCATGCTCAAGAACAAAGGCTACTCTGTCCGTGCCTTTAATGACTATCTGGACGGCGGCTCCAATGTCTCCCTGGACAAGGATCTGGAGATCTGCTTTTGGACTTCTTCTACGGACGAACGTGCAAAGACCTATATCAACGAAGGCAGAAAGGTCTATAACTGCATCGGCAACTACTGCTACTACGTCCTGCGCCAAAGCGGTGACGGAAAGGATGCCCGTGATCCTGAAAACTACTGGTGGAGCTTCCACCACAGCACCGAGGATCGCATCTATAACGAGTGGAATCCCTCCCGAACCTATGCCTATAGTGTGAGCCTGACCCCCACCACCAATGTCAGCGGCGGCTATTTCCTGATCTGGGGCGACTGGGCAGGCTGGAATACCGAGGATCAGGTCTGGAACGGCATCGACTCCTCCGGCACCTACAACCTCATCGACCGTATGTGGTCCAATTCTGTGAAGATGTGGAACTGGGATCAGAACAGCGCCCTCTCCTACAGCGAGTTTGCAAGCCTTCGGGAGTCCTTAGGAGATTTCCCGGGCTATAACGGAGGATATGCAAATTCCTTTGCAACAGATGATATTACGGACGGCGCAGTCTATGCCTTCCGTTCTGTGGCAAACCGCAGCTATGGTATGACGGTGGAGAATTCCTCTATGGCTGAAAACGCAAATATCTGTGTGCGCCGCTATCAGGATGCAGCTGCGGATCAATTCTATATCATCTCTTCCTCTGAGGCGGGCTATTATTTCATTCGCTCTGCCCTCAGCGGTAAAAATCTGGATATCGCCAACGATGGGACTGTCAACCTCACCAATGTCCGTCAGGCTACGGCAAGGGATACGGCAAGCCAGAAGTGGCGCATCGTGAAGAACGCAGACGGAACCTATTCCTTCTTTGGAAAAACCAGCGGAAAGGCTCTGGATGTCAACGGTGCCGCTCCCGGTAACAATGTCAATGTTCAGATCTACGAGAGCAACGGTACTGTTGCCCAGAAGTGGGTGCTGGAGCAGATTGAAGTGCCTGTGATCACCAAGGCTCCGGATCCCACCGCTCTGCTTGCTTTGCTGAATACCTCCTATAACGAGGCCGCCTTTACCACGGCCAGCTGGCAGGACTATGTCGCTGCCAAGGCAGCTGCCCAGGCGGTTTATGACAATATCTTCTCCACCCAGGAGCAGCTGGATCAGGCGGCAGAAAGCCTGCAGCAGGCTATGGATTCTCTGTCCTATAAGACCATGGGCGTTTACTACAAGACTCTGGTTGGCGATCAGGAGATCATCGTCCGGGAGCTTTCCCTGCAGGGCGGCAACTTCTCCTTCTCCCTGGCCACGCCCATTGGCTACAAGTTCCTGTATGTAGAGAGCCCTGCCAGATTTGAGCCCTATACAGTATCTGCCTCCAGCGGCCTGATCAAGGGCTATGCCACAGCCGGGCAGGATGTGGTCATCTGGCTGGAGAATGCGCCCAACCTCAGCTTCCTGGAGGCGCTGCTGGAGGAAGATGTCAGCGGTTTTGAGAGCAATGCTCAGTACACCGCCGTCTATGCCGAGGCAAAGGCCTTCTACGACCGTGTGAAGAGCGATCCTGCCAACCTGACCTACCAGGCAGAGATCGACCGGCAGGAGGTAGCACTGCGTACAGCTATGCAGCTTCTGACCAAGCCCACCGAGGAAACCAAGATCATTACCCTGGAGACCCCCACCCGAGTGGCAAAGGGCAAAACCGCCGTGATCCGTCTGACCACCTCCACCGATGTCACCTCGGTCAGCGTGGAAGGCGTGACCCTGCGGAATCTGTACTGCGTCCTTACCACCGATGCAGATGGCAATGAAGTGAAATATTGGACCTTCCGTTTCACCGTGTCTCAGGATGCCACCTACAGCCTGCATGCTGAGGGCGCCGAGACCCTGACCCGGGAGTTCTCCATCCGCTGCTCCTGAAAAAGAGGTGTATGTATGAAGCAGTTTGTGACTCCTGAAGTAACGCTGAGAGAGTTTACCTTTGAGGATGTGCTGACCCTCAGCAGCGTTCCCCCTGCAGAATCCGATCCCCTTCCCACAATCGATCCCGATGAGGGTGTCATTATTTAAGCCCCTCTTCGTTTTTCCGCCATTTGAGGCATTGCAGCGTGATACCCCCCCGCACTGCAATGCCTCAATTGTCACTCTGCGTATCCTCTGTCCCAAGCACAGAAAGGAGATATTTATGAAACAGATCCTGAAACGCAGCATCACCCTTGTCCTGGCCCTGGCGCTCCTGCTCAGTCTGATGGGCTGGGAGAGCCTACTGGCTACCCCTGCCTCCGCGGCAGAGGCATCCTTTCCCTCTTCTCTGTACATCCGTCAGGCAACCAATGTCAGCTGTACCCGAGCCTCCAATACCATGATGCTCCGGGCCAGAGCCTATCTCAGCGGCAATGACAATTGGATCAACATCACCGAGGACGACCTGACCAACTGCGGCGCCTGGTCGGATTCCTATGGCATGGTCTGGAACTACAGCCTGAACAAGGCAAGTGACGGCATCTCCGTCTCTGTCAATGAAACGGCGGTCAGCGGCCTGACCCTCTCCGGCTTGAAATCCATTCTGGATGCCCACCCCGAGGGTATCGCCATGTACTGCGGCAATCTGCCCCATTGTATTTTCATTACCGGCTATGTGGGCGATACCGTCTACTGCTCCGACCCCGGCTGGGGCTACTCCGGTGACCGCCGCCAGCTGACCGCCAGCTATTTCGGCACCTGCTACGGCTCCCAGACCAACATCCTGGCCAACGTGACCGCTTACTGGTATGTCTCCAGCTATAGTATTGAGGACTCCGGTAAAGACCCCGTGGGCTGGCTGGACAGCGTGACGGCGGTAGGCCCCGGCAAGATCAAGGTGCGTGGCTGGACTCTGGACGAGGATGAGCCAACCACCTCCCTGACGGTACATATTTACATCGGCGGCGGCCCCGGCGATCCCAACGGCGAGGGCCATGTGCTCACAGCCAATGTAGCCCGTGACGATGTGGCCTCTCTCTACCCCAGCGCCGGCAGCGCTCACGGCTTCGAGGCTGTCATCTCCACAGGCAAGAGTGGCAATCAAGAGATCCTTGCTTACGGAATAAACGTAGGCAGCGGCAGCAACTTCCTGCTGAATAACTCCGGCTGCACGGTGAATATCCCGGCAGATACGGAAAAACCCACCATCAGCGATATCAAGGTCACAAATCTCACCGGTCAGGGCTACACGGTCACTGCTACTGTCTCTGACAATGTAGGCATCAAGAAT
>JAFQCY010000060.1 GCA_017399355.1 Oscillospiraceae bacterium | reverse complement strand
CTGCCGGAAAAGCCCAAAAAGCGCTACATGAGCGGCACAGAGATCGTGGACGAGATCGATCTGGAGAAGCAGCTCATCGCCATGGAGGCGGCCGCCCAGGTGAAGCCCGGGGAGTCCATCTTCATCGGAGCAGGAAAGACCTGCAATATGCTGGCAGCCCTCCTGGGCAATGTGGAGCGGCTCAATGTGGTCACCACCTCTGTTACGGCGGTGCTGGAGCTGGCGGAGTGTCCCAATGTGTCCGTTACCCTCCTGGGTGGTGATATTCACATCGGCAAGCATTACATCGAGACCCTGGATACGGATCTGAGCCAGACCTTGCGTGGCTATTTCTTCGACAAAGTTTTCCTGACCTGCGAGGGCATGGATCTGGAGCGTGGCTACACGGTGCAGGATAAGAACCGCACCGGTCTTTATACGCTCCTGTCCCGTATGACCCGTCGTCTGTATATGCTTCTGGACAGCGCCAAGTTTGACCGCAGCGCTTTTGCCACGGTTTATCCCCCCGATAAGCTCTGCCGTGTCATCAGCACCAGGAATATGCCCCGGAAGTTTGCGGAGTTCTATGCAAAAAAAGGAATTTCCTGCACCTTGCTGGACAAATAATTTGAGCGAAAATGAGCGATTTAGCGTCAAGTACTGTTGAAGCCGAGCTTCGGTAGTGCTTGACGCTTTTGGATTCTCTCATAACGTCAACAAAATATACGCCTTGCTATTGTACAAAATGACGAAAAAATGAAAAGGGGAACTCTTCTTATTGACATTCCAAGGATTTTGTGGGATGATATTACGGAATGAAAAGAGATTTCAAATATGAGCGATTTTGAGCGTTTTGAAATGGAGAACGAATTATGGAAAATAAAGGAATTGTTGAACTCTATCAGCCCCGGCACACGCTGATCGGTCGGGACGGTATTATGAAGATCCCTTACTTCCTGCGCCGCCTGAATGCAGAGCGTGTTCTTGTGGTAACGGATAAGGGCTTGGTCAAGACCGGCACCGCCGGTAAGGTCACCGCTGTTCTGGACGATGCCAAGGTCAACTATGTGATCTACGACGGCGTGGAGCCCAATCCCTCCGTCCGTATCGTCAATGAGGCCTTTGACTTCTACAAGAAGAATCAATGTGATGCCATTATCGCCATCGGCGGCGGCTCTCCCATTGACGTGGCCAAGGCCGTCAGTATTCTCTCCGCCAACGGCGGCAAGATCCAGGATTACAACGGCTACAATAAGTCCAAGAAGCACGGCTCTCCCATTATCGCTGTCAATACCACTGCCGGTACCGGCTCCGAGTGTACCCGTGCCTACGTGGTCACCGACGAGGAAGCCAAGACCAAGCTCCTCATGGTGGACACCAACTCCCTTGCACATATCGCCCTCAATGACCCCATGCTCATGGTGGGTATGCCCCCCTCTCTGACGGCTTCCACGGGCATTGACGCCCTGACCCACGCCATTGAGGCTTACATCTGCAATACCCACACCCCCTTTACTGATGCCCTTGCCATGGAGTCCATCCGCCTGATCTCCGAGTCCCTCCGTGAGGCGGTCCGTGACGGCTCCAATATGGATGCCCGTACGGATATGTGCTGGGCAGAGTATATGGCAGGCTTGGCCTTCTCCAATTCCGGCCTGGGTCTGGTGCATGGCATTGCCCATCAGCTGGGCGGCTACTATAATATCCCCCATGGCCTTGCCAATGCCATCATGCTCCCCAGAGTGCTGGAGTACAACCGTCCCTACTGCATGGGCCGTCTGGCCGAGGTAGCCCAGGCCATGGGCGAGAAGGTGGATCATATGACCGTAGATCAGGCCTCCCGTCAGGCCATTGATGCGGTCCGCCGTCTCATCGAGGATGTGAAGATCCCCTCCCTGTGCGATACCAAGTTCGATATGAAGGACATCGATTATCTGGCAGAGCATGCCCTTTTGGATACCGCCACCCAGACCAACGTGGTGCGCCCCACCCGGGATGACGTCAAGACCATCATCGCCAAGACCTATTACGAGGGTATTATTAAGAAGCAGGTGAAAGAAAATGGATAAGGCACAGGTACAAAGAAGTGTCCAGCTGGCCGTCAGCGAGGCCATTTTCCGCAAGACCGGCAAGATCTTCGTCCCCGTCGCCTCCTCTGCCCGTCATATCCACCTTTGCAGAGCCGATGTGGAGAAGCTCTTCGGCAAGGGCTACCAGCTCCAGGAGTTCAAGAAGCTCTCCCAGCCCGGCCAGTTCGCCTGCAAGGAGCAGGTGACGGTGGTCGGCCCCAAGGGTCAGCTGCAGAAGGTCCGTGTCCTGGGCCCCGAGCGCCCCGATACCCAGGTGGAGATCGCCCTGACCGACTCCTTCGCCCTGGGCATCCGTCCTCCTGTTCGTATGTCCGGCAAGACCGCCGGTACTCCCGGCTGCACCTTAGTGGGCCCTGCAGGCTCTGCTGAGGTGAAGGAGGGTGTCATCGTCGCTGCCCGTCATCTCCATCTGTCCTCCGAGCAGGCCGCTCTCTTTGGCCTGAAGGATGGCCAGGTGGTCAAGCTGAGAAGCGAGGGCGAGCGTGCGGTGATCTTTGACCAGGTGGTGGTGCGTGCCGGCAAGGGTCACGATATGGAGGTTCATATCGATACCGACGAGGCCAACTGCATCGCCATGGGCCCCTCCCCCATGATGGAGGTTCTTCCCTGAGTATATTATAATAATGTGTAGAGGTCGATTTTATGGATCATGATCTGTTACACAAGTTAATAGAGGCTATTGTCGCTGAAGTGGTGCGCCGTGTGGCCGCTCTGGAGCGGCAGAAGCAGCATCCGGAGCAGGTGCTTGTCCTGCTGGCAGCGCCGGTGGCCTACCCGGCGGAGCTGCTGAAGCTGCTGCAGAAGCAGTTCGGTGTGGGCTATACCCCCATCTGCTTCACAGAGAAGTGTGAGCTGCAGGATGAGACCGTGACCTACGCTGCCCAGCTCAGCGAGCGGGAGCTGCTGGATCGGGTGACCAGAGCCAAGACCGTGATTTTGGTAGGCCCCCGCCTGGAGCTGCTGGGCCAGCTGTCCCGTGGCGAGGATCGGGATCTTATCAGCTATCTCATGGTGCGCAGCATCCTGTGGAAAAAGGATGTCCGGCTGTACCTGGACTTCGATCCGCCCCGTTTTAAGCGCAATACCTTCTTGGAGGGTGTGGCCTCCGCCATCGATACCCTGCGCCAGATGGATGTGAGTGTCTGCCCCTACTATACCGCCGATGCCGCCGAGCAGCTGGGTGCCACCCTGGTCACCGAGGCCGATGTGCTGGCCGCTGCCGAGCGCAAAGATAAAACCATCTGTGCCCGTGTGGGCGCAATCATCACACCTGCAGCCAGAGACGCCCTGCTCACCAGCGGCGTGATCCTGCAATATGAAGGAGAGGTAGTATGCAGTTAGCAAGAGTCAAAGGAACCGTAGTCAGCTCCAATAAGGCAGAAAAACTCTACGGCCTGAAGCTGCTGTTGGTCAAGCCCATTGATATCGAGACCTGGCAGGAAAAGGGCGGCCTTCTGGTAGCCATCGATGCCGTAGGCGCCGGTGAGGGAGAGGTAGTCATGCTGGTAGGCGGCAGCTCCTCCCGTCAGACCTGTGTCACGGAGAATAAGCCCGTGGATCAAAGCATTGTCGCAATTATCGACTCCGTTGATTTGAACGGAAGCCGCATTTTCGAAAAATTCACCAAGGAAAGTTGAGGATAGCGTATGGCATTAACCAAAGAACAAATTCGGCAGATCGCCGAGCAGACACGCACAAGCCTGCAGTCGGGCGGCTTTGTCCCCTCGGGCAGCGTGCAGTGCCTCTTCGATGACGTACACGACGCCATCGATACCGCAATCCGTGCCCAGCAGCAGCTCATGGACATGAGCCTGGAGGAGCGTGGCAAGCTCATCGAAGCCATGCGTGCCTGCGCCAGAAAGCATGCAGAGGAGCTGGCCATCCTGGCGAATCAGGAGACCGGCTACGGCAAGGTGCATCACAAGATCGCCAAGAACCTGCTGGCCGCAGACAAGACCCCCGGCATCGAGGATCTCCATCCCACCGCATTCAGCGGCGATGACGGCCTGACCCTGGTAGAGACCGCTCCCTACGGTGTCATTGGCGCCATCACCCCCTCCACCAACCCCACCGCAACCATCATCAACAACTCCATCTCCATGATCGCCGCCGGCAACGCTGTGGTTTTCAATCCCCACCCCGCTGCCAAGCGTGCCTCCCAGAAGGCTATGGAGCTGCTGAATGCCGCCATCGTGGCAGCAGGCGGCCCCAACGGTCTGATGACCGCCCCCAAGGAGCCCACCTTAGAGACCTCCGATGTGATCATGAAGCACAAGGCCATCAAGATGCTGGCCGTTACCGGCGGCGAGGCCGTTGTGGCCGTAGCCATGAAGTCCGGTAAGAAGTGTGTGGCCGCAGGCCCCGGCAATCCTCCCGTCATCGTGGACGAGACCGCCGACATCCCCCAGACCGCCAAGCACATTGTGGACGGCGCCAGCTTTGATAACAACGTCCTCTGCGTTGCCGAGAAGGAAGTCTTCATGGTCAACTCCATTGCCGATGCCCTCATGAACACCATGCAGCAGCACGGTGCCTTCCGGGTCTACGGCGAGGATATCGACAAGATCGTCCGCACCGTCCTGATCAATAAGGACGGCAAGTATGTGATCAACCGCAAGTTCGTCGGCCACGATGCCACCTACATCCTCCGGGAGAGCGGTGTGCAGTTCACCGGCGACCCCGTGCTGATCATTGCCGATGTAGACCGCTACCATCCCTTCGTGGAAGTGGAAATGCTGATGCCCGTTTTGGGTATGGTTCGTGTGGCTGATTTCAACGAGGCGCTCAACGAGGCCTTCCGTGCCGAGCACGGCTGCCAGCACTCCGCCATGATCCACTCCACCAATATCCACAATATGTCCCGTGCGGCCCGCCGCATGAATACCACCATCTTCGTCAAGAACGCCCCCTCCTACTCCGGTCTGGGCTTCGGCGGCGAAGGCTACACCACCTTGACCATCGCTACCCCCACCGGCGAGGGTCTGACCAGTGCGAAGTCCTTCACCAGAGCACGCCGCTGCGTGCTGAAGGGTGACTTCCGCATTATCTGATGACTATGGAATTAGCAAAAATCGTCTGTGATGCCGGTATCCTGGGCGCAGGCGGCGCAGGCTTTCCCACCCATGTAAAGATCAACTGCAAGGCCGAATATGTCCTTGCTAACGGTGCGGAATGCGAGCCCCTGCTCCGTGTGGACCAGCAGGTGATGCAGTACTATGCCGCCGACGTGGTTCGGGGCATCCGTGCGGTGAAGGAATTCACCGGTGCCAAGTACGCAGTCATCTGCCTCAAGGAGCATTACCATGATGCAGTGAAAGCACTGCAGCAAGTTCTCAAGGGCTGTGACGATGTGACGCTCCACCTTCTGGATGGCTACTATCCTGCCGGTGATGAGCAGCAGATCGTCTACGAGGTGACAGGCAGAGTCGTTCCCACAGGTGGGTTACCCTTGGACGTGGGTGCGGTGGTCTGCAATGTCAGCACCCTGCAGAATATTGCCCTTGCCTTAGACGGCAAGAAAGTCGTTACCAAATATGTCACCGTGGGCGGTGCGGTCAAGAACCCCATTACGGTCAATGTCCCCGTGGGCATCTCCCTGAAGGAGCTCATCGACCTGGCAGGCGGTACCACCGAGCCCTGTGACTATATCATCGGCGGCCCCTGTATGGGCCGTGTGGTGGATACCCTGGATATCCCCGTGACCAAGACCACGGGCGGCCTTCTGGCCATTCCCAAGGGACATCCCCTCTTCGCCCAGAAGGATACGGACATTAACCTGCGCATGGTCATGGCGGTCTGCTGCCAGTGCTCCCTGTGTACCCAGATGTGCCCCAGAAATGCTCTGGGCCTCAATGTCCAGCCCCACAAGGCCATGCGTTCCATCGCCAACGGCATCGACCTCATGGGCGATATGAACGGCATCTTCTCCTGCTGCGATTGCGGCCTTTGCACCTACTACGCCTGCAACTTCGGTCTGAAGCCCTCCAAGGTCATGCAGACCCTGAAGTCCGCCTTCGGCTCCAAGGGCATCCGCCCCCGCAAGGAGGTCTACGGCCCCGTAGATCTCGGCCTGGAGAATAAGAAAGTACCTGTCTCCCGTCTGATCGCCCGTCTGGGTGTCAGCGACTACGATGTTCCCGCCCCCCTGCAGGACAAGGAGATCAAGACCGACTCCGTCCGCATCTTCCTGCGAATGGGTGTGGGCGCTCCCAGCGTCCCCGTGGTCAAGGTAGGGGATAAGGTGCGCAAGAATCAGCTCATTGCTGATATTGCCGAGAAGAAGCTGGGCGTTAAGATGCACGCCAGCATCTCCGGCACGGTGACGGACATCACCAACGACTACATTGAGATCAGGAGGTCGTCCAAATGAATGCATTGGGTATGATCGAAACCAATTCCATCCCTGTGGGTGTTAACGCAGGGGACGCCATGCTCAAGGCGGCCTCCGTGGAGCTTGTGGCAGCCCAGCCGGTCTGCGCAGGCAAGTATATCGTCATCGTCACCGGCGAGGTGGCAGCGGTCAACGAAGCCGTGGATGCCGGTAAGGCCGCCGCAGGCAGCCACCTGGTGGACAGCATGGTCATCTCCCATGTCCATCCCCAGGTTCCCAAGGCCATCAATGCCTGCAACGAGATCGGCAGAGTGGCATCCGTCGGTGTCATGGAGGCCTTCAGCCTCTGCACCGCCGTGGTGGTGGCAGATGCCGCCGTCAAGGCCGCTGACGTTCAACTCATCGATATTCGCTTGGGCAGAGGCCTGGGCGGTAAGAGCTTCATCACCATGACCGGCGAGGTCGCCGCAGTTCGTGCAGCGGTCTCCGCAGGCGAGAAGAAGCCCGAAGCCCACGGCATGCTCTCTGAGAGCGTGGTCATTCCCTCTCCCCATCCCGATATCGTCAAAGCCCTTTATTAAGAAATAAAAAATAAAACATAAACGGAGGATTTCCAAATGAAAGAAGCATTAGGCATGATCGAAACCCGTGGCCTCATCGGCTCCATCGAGGCAGCTGACGCAATGGTCAAGGCAGCAAACGTCCACCTCATCGGCAAGACCCAGATCGGCTCCGGCCTGGTCACCGTCATGGTTCGTGGCGACGTCGGCGCAGTGAAGGCTGCTGTTGACGCAGGCGCTACCGCCGCAAAGCGTGTCGGCGAGCTCTACGGCTGCCATGTGATCCCCTCCCCCCACAACGACGTGGAAGGCATCCTGCCCACCCTCGGTTAATTGAAAGGAGAAAACAAAATGAAGTTAGCACTTGGTATGATCGAGACCCGTGGCCTCATCGGCTCCATCGAGGCAGCTGACGCAATGGTCAAGGCAGCAAACGTCCACCTCATCGGCAAGACCCAGATCGGCTCCGGCCTGGTCACCGTTATGGTTCGTGGCGATGTCGGCGCAGTGAAGGCTGCGGTTGACGCAGGCGCT
>JAFQCY010000005.1 GCA_017399355.1 Oscillospiraceae bacterium | reverse complement strand
TGATGCCGGTCACGGCGGAGAGGACGGCGGTGCGGTCTCTGTCACCGGTCAAAAGGAGAGCGAGCTGAACTTACAGATTGCGCTGCGGCTCCGTGACCTGTTGGGCTTTCTGGGCATGCAGACCAGGATGATCCGCACGGAAGATGTCTCTGTTTATACGGAAGGAGAGACCATCGCCCAGAAGAAGGTTTCGGATATCCGGCAGCGTGTCCGGCTGGTAGAAGAAACACCGGGAGCGCTGCTGGTCAGCATCCATCAAAACCACTTCTCTGAGGCGAAATATCGAGGCGCACAGGTCTTTTATGCCAAAGGCAGCGAGAGTCTCGCCGAAAGCATGCAAGCCGCTGTAGCTTCTTATGTGGACCCGAACAACCATCGGCAGTGCAAGGCAATTCAGGATGTGTATCTCTTTGAACATATCAGCTGCGAAGCCGTTTTGGTGGAGTGTGGCTTTCTCTCCAATCCCGCCGAGGAATTATTACTGAGGGATGAACAATATCAAAAGAAACTGGCGGTAGCCATCGGCTGCTGCTTGGTAGACTATCTGGAGGACTGTAATGAAGTCTAAGACCGTGTTTCTCTGCAGCAATTGCGGAAGCGAATCTCCCAAATGGGCAGGTCGCTGCCCCGCCTGCGGACAATGGAATACATTGGAGGAATATACGCCTCCCACCGCTTCATCCGGCAAGAGCAGCACGCCCTCTGCGTTGCGAAATGCGCCCAAAGCCAAGCGCCTGTCGGAGATCAATACTGACGAAGCGCTGCGCTTTACCACAGGCTTGGGCGAGCTGGACAGAGTATTGGGCGGCGGCGCCGTCCGCGGCTCTCTGGTGCTGGTCAGCGGTGCGCCCGGCATCGGCAAGTCTACCTTACTGCTGCAAATCTGCGCACAGATCGCCTTGGAGCAGAAGGTACTCTATGTCTCCGGCGAGGAGAGCGAGAGCCAGCTGAAGCTCAGGGCGCAGCGCCTGGGGGTGAAGCAGGAATCTCTGTTCCTCCTGTGCGAGACCAATCTGGATGATATTCTGGCCTCCGCAGATCAGCTGAAGCCGGAGGTTCTGATCGTTGACTCCATTCAGACTCTGTACACCGAGGATAAGCCCGCCTCCGCAGGCTCTGTGAGCCAGGTGCGGGATTGCACGCTGAAGCTGCTGCAGTACAGCAAATCCAGCGGAATCACCGTGTTTGTCGTGGGACATATTAACAAAGAAGGCGCCATCGCCGGTCCCAAGGTTCTGGAGCATATGGTGGACTGCGTGCTTTACTTCGAGGGCGAGGCACACACCGCCTACCGCCTGCTCCGTGCCGCCAAGAACCGTTTTGGCTCTACCAACGAGATCGGTGTCTTTGAAATGCGTGAAAAGGGTCTGACGGAAGTTCCCAACCCTTCCGAGCTCCTGCTCTCCGGCAGACCTACGGGGACTCCCGGCACCTGTGTGGCCTGCGTTATGGAGGGAAGCCGCCCGGTGCTGGCAGAGGTGCAGGCGCTGGTGTCCTATAGTCCGCTGTCCATGCCTCGTCGCTCCTGCAACGGTTTTGATTATAACCGGGCCGGTATGCTCTTTGCCGTACTGGAGAAGCGAGGCGGACTGCGCCTTTCCAATAATGATGTGTATGTCAATGTCGTTGGCGGCCTGCGCCTGGACGAGCCTGCGGCGGATCTGGCGGTTGCCATTGCCGTAGCCTCCTCTGCCCAGGACAAGCCTCTGCCCGATACACTGGCCGCCATTGGTGAGGTGGGTCTGACAGGGGAGATCCGTGCTGTAGACCGCATGGAGCAGCGTCTGGCCGAGATGCAGCGCCTGGGCTTTACCCAGTGTATCATCCCCAGAAGCGGTACCAGGGACATCGTTGCGCCCAAGGGGCTGGAGCTGCTGCGAGCCAAAAATATCCGTGAGGCCATTGCGGTCTCGTTCTGACAGGAGATAAACTATGCCAAGTATTAAATACCTCGCCCGCGTGATCAAGGGCGTGCGCTTTGATAAGCTCAACTATATTCTGGGAGTCGTCAAGGAGAAAAGCGGCCATTCCAAGCTGCGCAGCTTCTGCGACATTCTCTGGTGCTCTCTGCGCTACGGTGCCGGTTACTATGACTATGCCATGTTCGGCTTCTATGCCATGAACGGCAAGCAGCGCAACACCTATCTGACTCGTGTGCGGAACAAAAAGGTCTTTGAGCTGATGAACGATTACTCCATCGGCAATGAGTTTGACGACAAGCTGCGGTTCAACGCACGTTTCTCTGAATTCATCGGCAGAAAATATCTGGACGGAGAGCATTGCAGCCTGGAAGAGTTCAAGGAATTCATTCAGGATCAGGAGAGCATCTTTGCCAAGCCCAACCACGGCGATTGCGGCCGTGGTATCGAAAAGCTGAAGGTAGCGGATTACGCCGATGCGGAGGAGTTGCTGCGCTATATTCGTCAGAAGGAGCTCTCCATCCTGGAGCATTGCATCCGTCAGCATCCTCAGATGGCCAAGCTGAATCCCAGCTCCGTCAACTCTCTGCGCATCGTTACGGATCTTGTGGATGATACCGTGCATATTGCCTATGTGATGGTCAAGCTGGGTACCGGCGGCGGACATTGTGACAATACAGGCCAGGGCGGTATTCTGTGCCGTGTGGACGAGACTACCGGAAAGATCCGCTCCGTTGCCACGGATGATTTCTTCCATATCTACGAAAAGCACCCCGATACCGGCGTGGAATTCGTGGGCTACGAGATCCCCATGCTAAATGAGGCCATTGCGCTGGCAAAGAAAGCAGCTCTGGTTCTTCCGAAAATGCGCCATGTGGGCTGGGACGTCGCCATTACTCCCGACGGCCCCGTGATCATCGAGGGCAACGAGTACCCCGGTACCGATCTGTGCCAGTTAGCGCCCCATTACCCCGAAAAGCAGGGACTTTGGCCTTACTACAAAAAGATCTTGAAACTATAACCAAAGCCGTACCCTGTTTCGGGTACGGCTTTTGATCACCTGGAACGAATCGCAGCAAGCAGCGATTCCACGGTTGAATAAACACTTTCTGCTCCGGCGGAACGCAGATCCGCTTCACTGCGGAAGCCCCAGGATACCGCAAAGCAGGGGAGTCCGGCATTTTTTGCCGTTAAGAGATCCACCTCGCTGTCTCCAATGTAGATCGCATTTCTTCCCAGGGCATCCATGGCGGCAAAGACCATATCCGGTGCCGGTTTTCTGGCATAGTTTTGGCTTTCGCCGAGAGCAAAATCGAATATATCATCGAAAAACACCCGATTTAGGGTTTGTACCATGGCATCTGCCTTGTTGGATACAATGGCCAGAGAATAGCCTTCAGCCTTCAGGGTGCGGAGCAGGTCTAATATTCCTTCATAAGGCACGGTCTCATCGTGGCAGTGCAACGCATAATAGCCTTTCATCTCCGCAAGTACCGTTTCCACAGTTTCCTCGGAAGCGTCATTGGGGAGAGATCTCTTCACCAGCATTTTCAAACCATTTCCGACTGCTTTTCGTACTTCTTCTAATGTTCTCTGTTGAAATCCAAACTTTCCAAGAGAATAGTTCACAGCATTTTTCAGGTCATAAAGAGTATTAAGCAATGTACCGTCAAGATCAAAAATCAGATTCATCATGTTCCCTCCGTTCCAGGTGGGAGAGGGGATTGGCCTCTGCCGCAATTTTCAGCTCTGTGTTTTCAATATGGGTATAGATTTCTGTGGTGTTCAGATGCTCGTGACCCAGAACCTCCTGCACGGTTTTGATATCCACGCCGTGACCGACCATTAGCGTTGCGGCGGTATGGCGCAGCTTGTGGGCGGAATACTGGCTGGCATCCAATCCTGCGGCCAGCATATGCTTTTCCACCAGCCGATGTACGGCAGTCACGCTGATCCGATTGAGCTTCTGAGAGGCAAATAAGGCCTTGTCATCGGTGAGTACCATTTTCTTACGGATCGGCAGATAGGCATCAATGGCAGCCTTGCAGGCAGAACCATAGTAAACGATTCGCTCCTTATTGCCCTTGCCGGTCACACGGACACGGTCTTCGTAAACATCGGAAATATTCAGGGCAACCAGCTCCGACCGACGGATGCCGCAGTTCAGAAACAGCATCAAGATGGCATAATCCCTTTTCTCATTTGGGCCTTTTACCGCAGCCAGTAAGCGCTTGGACTCCTCCAAGGTCAGATATTTGGGCAAGGATTTGCGGATTTTCGGGAATTCAACGTCCTTAACCGGATTCTCTGTCAGCTGTTTGGTTCGAACGGTCAGATATTTATAGAAAGACTTAATGGCGGATAATTTTCGTGCTCTTGCCGCCGCACCGATGCCGTGGCCGGACTCATTCTCCCGGTCATTGGCTAAATAGGAAAGAAAATCGAAGATATCCGTAATGGTGATAGCCTCAATAAATTTCAGATCGATCCGTTTAATATCGATCTCCTCTAAGGGCGTATGATAAGGAAGCTCATCACGAATGAGTTTCACAAAACGGAGAAACATCCGAATATCCAGATAATACTCCGCAATGGTTTTCTGGGATTGCCCCTTGATAGTCTCGTGATAAGATAGGAATTCTCGCAGTATGTGCGGACAATCATGATAGGTTTGCATTGGTTCCACCTTCTTATTCTAACGTATAGATTGCGTTTAAGGTTTCTTCTCGATCATCGCCGGGATCTGTGAATAATTCACGGCGATAGGGGAGCGCTTCATGGCGTAAGCAAAGTTCAAGGAACAATAGAAAAATCCCCATATCGATCCGATTATAATATGTAACCCGGTCTTTGGGCATAATTCCACGTTTGCTGCTCTGCTGATATCGATACACACGAAGTTGCTTACTGCTCCTTCTCACGAGCCAGGGCTGCGTATTGCAAGCGCTGGGAGCAAATCGAACGATCTCGCTGACGCCGGGAAGACTTTCTCCCTGCCAGATTTCTTCAAGAGACTTACGCTTGCTTTTGAACATATCCTTGCGGAATTTTGCTGGATCGTTTACCTTGCGAATGGCCATCATAATGACATAATCTAAGCCGATATAGTTGGGAATATCTGGCTTTCCGATGCCAAACCACAGTGTTCCGATGCCTTTTGATACCAAAAACAGATCCAACTGCTGTCCCAGCCAGCCAATATTGGCAAGATAATTGTCCTTCTTCTCGCTATAGAAAAGAATACAATATTCCTGCCCCCGGCGGCAATCCACTTGCGAAGAGGGGAGTATACGAATTTCGGTATGAATACCGGCAACCAGCGGCTCCAGTAAATGATAGAACTCGATAATTTCACGTATTTCACCGTCAGAAATCTCAAAATCTTGTAGATTTCTGAACAAATGAAAGGATTTTCTACGAAAAATCCACGGATAAAAACGCTCCATAATCAACCTCAAAACAGGAATAGTTACTATTATAGTTTATCTATAATTATTATACCAAACTGATTTTTTAATGTAAAGAGTTTTATATAAGAGAAATCCTACGAAAAATAGTCCAATATAAGGATATGAGAACGAAATTACAGTCGGGACATCCAACTACAAATAAACAAAAGCCGAACATAGCGAAAGTCAATTAAACAATCATACGAATTGGATTTCCTGACCGCCGTAGCACGTTGGAATATCCAAAGCATTGGCACATTAGAATTGAACGCATAATGAGAGCCTGAAGCGTGCAGAGGATATACGATAAAGGCAGGCAGAACGAAAATCAAAAAGCACACAATGGGTAATACTGACGTAAACAAATAAACCGCAAAGAACCGTGAACCCATTTGGAAGATTCCAACAGGAGCAGCGGGCAAAAGCAAACGGTCCAATAGAAACAGGCAGCATTCGCAACCAAACAGCGTCAAATAGCGCCAACAAAGCGAAACATCCATGAAACCATCCGACCGCTGATCTCTTATCTAAATTATAGCACAGATACACTAAGAACGCAACAAAATTTTTATTTTGTTGCGTTTTATGCGTTTAAAGGATGGGGAGAGAAGTCAAGGGGTATTTTCCCAGCTTCTCTTCCCCGGAACGCTTGATTATTCTTATATACGGCTAAATCAGTGTTAGGCCGTAGCCTACCATTGGGCCTGCGAAGATCGCTATATAGATCAGCGTGATCCAAGGCTGATAGTCCACATAGAATTCTCTGGCTGACAGACTCCAGGGATGCTTGATCAGAACCCAACCAAATACATCGAATACGATGCAAATCCCAGCCCAAAGTGCACCTGTAAGAACTGCTTCCTGAACAGTGGGCTCCTGCAATCCGCTCATATAGAGCCAGCCAAAAACGGAAAACAGCAGGATGTTGTAAAGGGGGTGCCAGGGCTTTGTGCGCTCGTATCCCTCCCCCATTCCCTTATCATCCATGGGACTCATTTTTCGTACATAAATGTTAAATATGGTATGCAGTATTCCAACGCAGGTTACAAGCACATAGCAAATCCAAAACCAGAGCATGGACATACCAAATCTTTCCATAATTATAGCCTCCCGTAGGAATCTTCCGCTAATATTATAGCATAGATAAAAACGATCTTCAAGACTTGTTCTTTTGCGCTTTTGATGTACAATATACAGAAAGAAAGATGTGGAGGGTTTTTTATGAATACAGCAGACTATATTGCCGATCTATCTGTAATATGGATGCAAGCATCTCTCGTATTTCCTTATTTTGACCGAAACGAAGTAGATTGGGATTGCGCTTACAGGGAGTTTCTCCCCCGTATCATGGAGGCGAAAACGCCGAAAGAGGCCCATCTTCTTTTTGCTGAATTTTTGAATTTATTGGGAGATGGCCATACCGATTATCAGTTTCCCAAGGCCTTATTAGACGAGGTCGGTTATTTACCCTTCTCTATGCGGTACATTCAGGATCGTTACAGCATTGATACTGCAATTCCGGAATTCCAGGCATATCTCGGTACCGAGGTCGTTTCTATCAATCAGATCCCCATTCACACCTGGATCCAGAAACTAAAGCGCTACAATTATCACATTGGAAATTTTATGCCGATATTTCGCATCAAGCTTTTACTGCCCTTTTTCCTGGAAAAGCAAGACAACATTGTTGAAACCTCAAGGGGTTCGTTTTCCTTCAGCCTACTCCCCTCTCGGCCAAACAATTTATGTGAACAGAAGCTTCATTTTCCCCCTGAATACCGTTCACTACGGAACGGAAGGCTGGATCTTCGACTATACGAGAATTGTATTCTGTATATTAGATTAGACGATTTTATGTATCGTCAAGCTGCGGATGAAATCCGGAAAGCCATTGAGGAAACGCCGGAGCTGTCTTCGATCCTCCTTGATCTTCGGGAGAATGTGGGCGGTATGACAATGAATGGTGCAAAGATCGCTGAATTATTGATCCCCGGAGAGTTCGGCAGTTGCCGGAAGCGCACCCGTTCCATGACGGGTGTCGGTTTAGCCTCTGCCAGCCAGATATCGCAATGGAGCAACGAAGAAATCAAAAAACACATAGCAGACGGACTCAGCAGCAGAGAGGAAATACAGGAATCTTTCGACTATATGGCAAATAAGCACTATGATCGCTACATTAGCACCCATGGAAAGCCTGAGCAAAAAGCCCTGTTTGACGGTCCTTGTGTGATTTTGACTTCCCGTCACACCGTTTCCGCAGCAGAAGATTTCATCGCAATGTTCCGAGCAAGCAACAGGGCAACCGTCATCGGTACCGAAACCTGCGGCACAACCGGAACACCTTTTATGCAGGATCTCTCCTGCGGAGGATGGATGCGAATCTGCTCCGTCGGATATCAGCTTTTCGACGGTACGGAGTTTGTCGGCTGCGGAATCCGGCCTGATATCTACTGTGAGATCACAACCGAAGATTTTGCCGCAGGCTATGACAGTGTTCTTCAGACCGGGCTTTCAATTATGAAGCAAATGAAGTAAACAGCCTCTCTGAGATTTACAAAAACCCACACAGCGATCAAACTGTGTGGGTTTGCTTTATCGTTTCAGCTGTTCAATATTCTCCAGGAAACCGAGGACGGTCTCCCCTTCCTGCATATCCCATTCCTCACGAAGGATGCGCACAACCTCTTCGTATGCCTGAATGGCACCCTCTTTGTCCCCGGTGAGGGTGCAAATCTGGGCGATGGATTGGAAGCCGTCTATGTAGCGAGGTGCTGTCTGCAGCTCCGTGGCACGGCGATAGTCTGCAATGGCCTCAGCATACATCGCTCGCTTGGCATAACTGTCAGCTCGGGAGAACCAGGCGTGCCAATTGTCAGAATAGGTCTCAACCATCTCGTTCCAATAAGCGAAGGCAGCATCCCATCCCTGTTCGTAGCGGGCGATCCAGCCTTTGTAGAGCAGATCGTGGTAGGTATGCTTGATCTGGCGCAGCGCCTCCAAAGCTTCCTTTGCCTCCTCAAGGCGGCCGTCTGCCATCAGGTTATCGATCAGCCAAAAGTAGCCTGCCCGTTCTCTGGGATGCTTTTTAATAAAGTCCTGATAATACTCGATAATGCGGGTGTGGTTGGTGATGCACCAATCCATAAACTCGCCGTTGAGTGCCTCGCAGAGGGTTGCGTGATTGCCATGTTCCTCAGGGTCCAGTTCCAGAGCCTGCATGGCGATCTGTGCCGCCTGATCATAGTACATCCTGGCACGGTGATTGTAGAGATCCGCCAGCATGCTAAGACAGCGAGACCTTGTATCCGTATCCAGACAGCCTTCCTTCAGGTATTTCTCGGCATATTCAAAATCCGCATCAGAGAGCGCTGTCTCATTTTCGATCATTCGCTCGATCCTTCGAAGGTGCGTCTCGCTTCCGCTTTCAAACAGCGCATCTACGGTGATACCCAGCACGGCAGAAAGCTCCGGCAGCAGCGTAATATCGGGATAACTGGCACCATTCTCCCATTTGGATACGGCCTGAGGTGTGACATTCAGCACTTCCGCCAATTTTTCCTGTGTCATATTGCATCGAAGACGGTGCATACGAATCTGTTTTCCGATCTGATTTTCCATTCAGAACACTCCCTCTTGTAGTGTTCTTAGTTTAGCATCTTACTATCTGAAACAAAAGCAACAAGAACACAAGAAGCCCACAACGGTTGGTTGAATTTTACTCCGGATCGTAGGGGAAAACGTCCATAAAGCGGACCTTGAAGCGATTGATTGCGTAGAGGCGGTCAATTTTTGCCTTCTTCTCCGCATCCTCGCAGATCCCCTCACGAATATAGCGGTCCAGCATCTCATAGGTAAAGCCCAGCTTTTCCTCATCAGTCTGCCCACAGAGGCCGTCGATAGGTACCTTTTCGATCAGCTCTTCCGGGAGTCCCAAATATCTGCCTATGGCCTTGACCTCACGGACACAGAGCATGGATAGTGGGCTGAAATCGCCCACGCTATCACCATAGCGGGTGGAATAGCCGACCCAGTCCTCAGAGAGATTGCAGGTATTGACCACTCTGCCATTACGGCTCTGGCCCACAGCATAAAGGGTAGCCATGCGGACACGGGGAGCAAGATTGATCTCTGTGTCCCTGCTGACACCGCCCAGCTGCTTGCTGACCTCCCGAAGGAGTCCTTCATAACCATCTTTAATGTTTACGGTATAGCTCTCGATCCCCAGATGATCCACAAGCTTCTGAGACATATCAATATCATGCTGCTCTCCATTGGGCATCAGAACGCCGATGACGCGTTCCTTTCCAAGGGCGGCTACGCATAAAGCCGCAGCCACAGAGCTGTCCTTTCCGCCGGAAATACCCAGGATCGCATTGCACCCCTTGCCGTTCTTTTCAAACCACTCCCGGATCCATGCAATGATATCTTCCGTAACCTTCTTTGCATCAAAGCTCATATTCATGCCTCCTGCAGCATAAGTTTTTATCCAACAAGTAGTATACCACAGGAATTTACATTTTTCCACAATTGCTTATTTACTTTTTGCTGTTTTCGCTGTAAAATAAATGCGTTTGGAGGTGCAATACATATGACGAAACAGAAAAATGCAGTTCGCAGAATCGGTGTCCTGACCAGCGGCGGTGATGCGCCCGGCATGAATGCAGCCGTCCGTGCTGTGGTTCGCTCTGCCATTTTCCGTGGGATCGAGGTCATCGGTATCCGCCGTGGCTGGAACGGCCTGATCAACGGTGATATTGTCAAGCTGGATGAGAAAAGCGTTGCCCATACCATTAACCGTGGAGGCACGATGCTCTATACTGCCAGAAGTGCGGAGTTTATGACCCAAGAGGGCCAGCTCAAGGCCGTCGCAACCTGCAAGCTCCTGGGTCTGGAGGGCATTGTTGCCATTGGCGGCGACGGTACCTTCCGTGGCGCACGAGCCCTGTCCAAGCACGGTATTTCTGTAGTAGGCATTCCTGCCACTATTGATAACGACATCGCCTGCACCAATTACTGCATTGGCTTTGATACCGCCGCCAACACAGCTATCGAGTGCATTGACAAGCTCAGAGATACCATGCAGTCCCACGAGCGCTGCTCTATTGTGGAGGTCATGGGCAGAAATGCCGGCCATCTGGCGCTGTATGTAGGTCTTGCCGTTGGCGCTACTGCAGTTATGGTCCCCGAAAGCACCGAGGACTTTGAAACTGAGGTCATTGAAAAGATCCGCAATGCCCGTCTTAATGGCTTTACCCACTATATGGTGGTCGTAGCTGAGGGTGCAGGAAATGCCATGGAGGTTTCCCAGCGCATTAGAGACGAGATCGCACTGGATCCCCGTGTTACTGTTTTGGGTCACATTCAGCGTGGCGGCATCCCCACTGCCAGAGACCGTGTTACCGCCACCCGTATGGGCTACCGTGCAGTAGATATTCTGGCCAACGGCGGTACCAACCGCATCGTTGCTCTCAGAAACAGCGTGATGTGCGACATCGACATTGACGAAGGCCTTGCCGAGCACAAGGGCATCGACCAGGAAGAGACCACAGTCCTGGAAGCCATGACCGGCGTATAAAGCAGAATTACCGTGAGATCAGCGATCTCACGGTTTTTTGCGCATAAACAAACCCCGCACTTCCCTATGGGGAAGTACGGGGGATTTGTTTCGATTAGACTCTCTCCTTGACCTTGGCAGCCTTGCCCAGACGGTTGCGGAGGTAGTACAGCTTAGCGCGGCGAACCTTACCACGGCGGACGGTTTCTACCTTCACGATGTTGGGGGAATGCACGGGGAAAACCTTCTCGCAGCCGACACCGTAGCTCAGACGGCGAACGGTGATGGACTCCTCAATGCCGCCATGCTTGCGGGCAATGATGGTGCCCTCGAATGCCTGCACTCTCTCACGAGCGCCTTCCTTAATCTTGACATGAACACGAACCGTGTCACCCACGTTCATCTGGGGCAGTTCTTCCTTCATGTACTGGCTGGTCAGAGCCTTCATCAGATCCATAATCAATGTCCTCCTTGTTTATTAGGCGTTCATACCGGCTTGACTGGAGCCGCAGAGGACCACCCCTTTTAAGACCAATGTATTCTATCATAAGAAGCATCAAAAAGCAAGCATTATTTTCAGAAAAATAAAACTTTTTTTGCTTAGGATTCGGGGATTTTCCCAGATCTTTGTTGTATTCTCCCGACAAGCTGTGCTATAATGGTCATACTATGCAGAATAACAGGAGCATCCCAATGAAACAGAAAAAAAGCAACGATGCACCCATAGCGCCGATCCCGGTGATCCAGGCCGACCCGGATCTTGGATTGGATCTGCAGCAGGTCTATCTTCGTCAGGAAGGCGGCCTGCGCAATCTGACACCGGAAACCAACACAAAGTCTGTCGGACAGATCGTTCGTGAGAATTCCCTTACTTTCTTTAACCTCATATTTCTGATTCTCGGTCTTTGCCTGCTGTTGGTGGGATCCATCAAGAATATGGCGTTTCTTGGTGTCGCCCTCTGTAACACTTTGATCGGCATCTTCCAGGAGATCCGTGCAAAGAGAGCCGTGGATAAACTGACCTTGGTCGCAGCCGGAACACTGACCGCCATCCGTAACGGTGAGCGAGTCCGGGTACGTACCGATCTGCTGGTTCGGGATGATATCGTAGAATTTTCGCCCGGTGATCAGATTTGCGCCGATGCCATTGTCTGCCGTGGCCAGCTCCAGGTCAATGAGTCCTTGCTGACCGGTGAAGCTGATGCAATCAAAAAGGAAGTTGGTGCCGAGCTGAAATCCGGCAGCTTTGTACTCTCCGGTCGCTGCCTGGCTCAGCTGACACAAGTCGGTTCCGAGAGCTATGCCGCCAAGCTGTCTGCCGAAGCGAAGCAAAATATGAAGACCGCCAAGTCCGAGATGATGCGCTCTTTGACCCGGCTGATCACAGTAGTGGGTATCGTGTTGATCCCCATGGGCATTCTCCTCTTCCTGCGGCAGATCCGGGATGTGGATCTGGCCCCTGCGGTGGAGAGTACCGTTGCGGCTCTGATCGGCATGGTCCCCGAAGGGCTCTATCTGCTGACCAGCGTTGCCATTGCCGTGAGCAGCTTGAAGCTGGCCCGCAGGAGAGTGCTGGTGCAGGATATGAACTGCATTGAGACCCTGGCCCATGTAGATGTGCTGTGCGTAGACAAGACAGGCACCATCACAGAGCCTGCCATGGAGGTCGCAGAGCTCTATCCCCTGCCCTCTGAGCGTTTTTCTCCTGAGGATATCGAGAACATCCTTGCCGCATTTTATTACGGTCAGGAAACCGATAACGAAACTGCTGCAGCCATGAGTCGCCAATTCTCCCTGGAAAGCGACTGGAAGGCTGTCAGGCGGATCGATTTCACCTCTGCCACCAAGTGGGCTGCTGCCGACTTCGGAGAGCATGGAAGGTATCTGGTTGGCGCTCCGGAATTCATCCTCGGCGATCAATACGAGTCCCTCCGTGAATTAGTGGAGCCTTGGGCACAGCGTGGCTGCCGTGCGTTACTCCTGGCAGCCTACGAGGAGGAGCTGTGCGAGAAACTGAATCCCAAATCTGTTATCTCCATTGCGCTGATTTACTTAAGCAACTCCATCCGCCCCGATGCTCCGGATACCTTCCGTTATTTTGCTGAGCAGGGTGTCAGTATTCGGGTTATCTCCGGAGACAACCCTCTTACTGTTTCTGAGGTAGCCGCAAGAGCCGGTATTGAACACGCCGACCGCTATATTGATGCAACAACGCTTACCTGCCGTGCAGACTATATGGAGGCTGTGAAAAACTATACGGTCTTCGGCAGAGTAACGCCGGAGCAGAAGCGGCATTTGATCCATGCTTTCCAGGAGCAGGGGCATACTGTTGCTATGACCGGTGACGGTGTCAATGATGTTCTGGCGCTGAAGGATTCCGATTGCGGTATCGCCATGGCCAGCGGCGCCCAGGCCGCATCCCAGATCTCCCGGATTGTACTTCTTGATTCTCAGTTCTCTGCAATGCCCCAGATCGTAGCAGAGGGACGCCGTGTGATCAATAATATTCAGCGGGCAGCATCCCTTTTCCTGGTTAAAAACATCTTCTCCTTCTGCCTGACGTTGGTGCTGCTCTTTGTGAATATGCCCTATCCCCTGCAGCCGATTCAGCTCTCTCTGATCAGTACCCTTACCATTGGCATCCCCTCCTTCTTCTTGGCGCTGGAGCCAAACTATGCCATTGTCCGGGGTAAGTTTATGCGCAATGTGATTCGCAGGGCTATGGCAGGCGGCTTGACCAATGTGATTTTGGTACTGCTGGCTATGCTTTGCACCAAATTATTTGATTTACCCATAGCAGAGCTGGAAACCATAACCCTATGGATCCTGGCAACGGTAGGCTTTGTCACGCTGTACCATGTTTCCGTGCCATTCACCAAGCTGCGCATCGCCGTATTTGCCGTAACGCTTAGCGCCATGCTTGTATGTCTGCTGTTTATGCCCGGCTTCTTTGAACTCACGGCCCTCTCCGGCAAATCTATTCTGATCCTTGCACTCCTGATTGTGGCCTGCCCAACGCTCATGTATGTTTTTCGCCTGATCTTCGACCGAAGAATGGATAAAAGAGACCAAAAGCAAGCATAAGGAAAGTCCCTGCCTGAGCGGCAGGGACTTTTTATAGGAATTTATAGGCCATATCGACCGCCTTGCTCATGAGTGGCCGCAGGTTGAGGTCCATTTGCCCCAGATAGGTGACAAATTCAGCGCCAAAGCCCTGTTTGTATTGATGCAGACCGTATTTGGGATTTTCCGGAACCGGCCAGCCCTCTACGCCTCGAAAGTCGAAAAACCTGCAGCCCTCTCGCAGAGCATCTGTCTGCGCAGTCCATTGCAGCAGCTCATTGGGATGGTACTTCAGCCCCTTCCGATAGGAGCAGGAATAGAGGAACCAGCAGCCTGTGCCGAAGGTTACAGTAATCGCAGCAGCCAGCGGGATATCTTCCAGATCCGCAAAATATAGTCTTGCATGGCCGTTCATATGCTCCAAAATCCTGCGGTAGTACCAAAGATCCTTGGGCTCAAAGCCATTCTTCTCTGCTGTTTCCTCCATCATTTCGCAGAAGATCGGCAGATCCTCTACAGAGCCCAAACGGACAGCTACACCGGAGCGCTCTGCCTTGTGGATATTGTAACGGCAGCTACGATGATAGCCTGTCATGAGCTGCTGGGGAGTCAGTCCTTTCAGATCCAGAAGGTAGCACATTCTGGGCTGGAACAGAGAGAAATCCTCGCTGCGATCAATGTGAAAACCCATATCCTGTGCAAGCTTTTCATATAGGCCGTTCCCGCTGGAGATCCTCGGATCGATCCGCAGGCGATAGGCTCCAAAGCGTTTCCCCAGAGCTTTAGCGCCCTCTACCAGTTCCCGAAACACCTCACGGTCTTTCTCGTGGAAAATCGGGCCTCTTGGCGCATATAGCAGGCTTGTTTTGATCGCAGGGATATCATGGCGCAAAAGGGCCATGGTGCCTCGAATTCTGCCTCGATCGTCCCGGCAGATCAATCCATGCCACTTCCAATCCGTCTTGACATTCCCCCAGAGAGAGCTTTGCATAAAGTGGCAGTTCTTATGCTGCCAAACAAACTCGTCCAGTTCCTCGGCATGATTCAGGTCTACATATTCGATCATAGGACCCTCTCTTTTCAGAATTATTTTCTGTTAGAAAGGTACAATGGGAATGTATCCCGATCTGATCGAAGTTGCATCAATTCTGCATCAAATTATCCCGCAGCGACGTCTTCAGCCTCCTGCTGCGCAGACTGTGGGCAAATGCCCCAAACCAGTTCCTCAGTCTCCCGGTCGTAGAAAAGGCCAAATCTATAGCTGACATCCCCTTCAGAAAAACGACTTTTCACAACCTGTATCTGCTTGCTTTGGTTGACGACATCCGAAGTTTCAATGTAGATATCGTCTACGGTATGACCGTAGTAGTTCGCCCAAGTGCGCAGTTGCTGCGACAGCGCTTCCTCAATGCTTTCCGCACTCAGTTCATATAAAGAATCAAAATACAAACCCGTAAGAAACTGAATTTGGATCGCCAGGATCTTCTGATGCTCCGGGTCGTAGTAGCAACGAATACTACTGTCGTTGCTCAATTCGTAGTAACGGAAGGCTTCACTGCTTTTAGAATGCAGCGCTAAATATCCACGGACAGTATAAGTATCCTTGGACAGATCTACCATGATCCCCGGCAGGGCTCCGCATTCTACCAGAAACTTTATCTCTTTGCGAAACCCTTCAACGCATTCCTTCTGTTCCTGCGCATCAGCCGTAGGATCAGGACTGACAATCAGTTCATCACTTTCCAGAAGCTGCTGCTTTCTGGCAATGCTTAATTCCCCGTAGCTCTGCAGCTCACCCGAGATATTCAGACGCTCCACCTTCCTGAGCGCATTATTCTCCATAACCGAAAGAACGATCCACGGAATCAGAAAGGACAGCAGCAAGACGATAGCGCAGGCGCTAAGCCATACATATTTACGATTCAAAGCTGCCACCTCCCAGTACAAAGGATACTACAGTGCCCTTGCCCGGAGCACTCTCAAACTGGAGCACAGAGCCGTGCAGATGAACGATCTTCTGGCAGAGAGCCAGACCAAGGCCTGCGCCACCCTGGGCACGGGCTCTGGACTTATCAACCATATAAAAAGGCTCTGTCAGCCTTGCCAGGGATTCTGCCGGTATTCCCCTGCCAAAATCGCAGACACTGAGAAGATATCCGCCTTCTACAGGCTCACCGAGCAGGAGTATCTCGCTGTTGGGATCAGAGGCCTTTCTGGCGTTATCCACAAGATTGTACAGCAATGTCTTCAGCAATTCTCTGGCGCCATAGAGATTATATTTCCGGATCTTAGTCGTAAGTTGAATATTCTGCTCTTCCAAAAGATAGGCGCAGCTGTTTTCCACCTCTTTTACAAGCTCCGATGCGGAAAAGCGAGTAAATTCCGGCGGTTTTTGTTCCAGGGCGAATAGCTCCAGCAGCGCAAAGGACATCGTTTCCAGCCGCTTGCCCTCGGTAAAGATAAAGTTTGCTGCCTCAAGCTGCTGTTTTTGATTCAGTTTGCAGCTGCGCAGCGTATCGGCATAGCCAATCACAGAGGTAAGCGGTGTCTTCAGTTCGTGGGCAAAGCTGGCTGTAAAGTCCTTCTGCCGTTGGGCGGCATCTTCCAGTTCGTAAATTTTTGACTCCAAAGAATCCGCCATAGAATTGAAGCTCTTGGCTAAATGCCCCACCTCATCCTCAGAGTTCACCACGGCACGCTTCTCATACTTGCCCTCTGAAAATTGCTTTGCCGCACGGGATATCCTTCGGATCGGTTCTGTCATATAGAAGCAAAGTAGCATCGTCAGCGCAAGGGCGATCAGGAGAACAAGCACCATGATCAGCTCATAGCGGCGCAGCTCAGATCGGCTGCGCTCAAAGGCCGTTTCAATACTGACACAGCGGATGAAGCAAAGTCGGGTTCCATATAGATTCACGCTTTGGCTGGCAACAAGATAATATCCGTCTGCCTCTTCGCATATGCGCAGCAGCATCTGATCGCTTAGCTCGTCATTCTGTATATAGGCATACAAAGCACGGGAACCGGCAAGAAACTCGCCATTTCCCGTACAGGCCAAAAACTGACTCTTTAGTGTCTCATCGCTGCTATAGGGGGTATCCTGCAGCGTTCTCCTTGCGCCGGGTATATCTCCCCGTCGAAGATCCTCCATGCACAAGGCCTGCATCGTCAGGCTGAAGAGCCTAAGCTCCTCCTGCGCCGTTTCCCTTTCCGCATCCAGAGCGGCTTCAAAAGATCCGCTGATCACAAGGATCCCACATACAGACAAAGATAATGCAAGCAAAACCGCCACCACAGCGATCATTTTCCATGCAAACTTCACCTTATACCTCCAGGCGGTAGCCTACCTTGTAAATTGCAATCAAGCGCTTCTGCCAGCCCAGCTTGCGGCGTAAACGCTGCACATGGAGGTCTACCGTACGGCTGTCTGCCAGGTACTCGCCTTCCCAAACCCGTTCATAGATCTTATCCCGGAAAAGGGCAATATTTCGGTTCCGCAAAAACAGCAGCAGCAGCTCATATTCCTTATGGGTCAGGGTGACAGGCTTTCCCTTTTTCGTTACCAGCATAGACTTGGGCTCAACGATCACATCATCGATCTCATAGCGCTCCTCTGTTTTGCAGGCCCGGCGCAGTACGCTCTCCACCCGCGCAATCAGCTCGACGATCTCAAAGGGCTTCACCAGATAATCATCTGCTCCGGCCCGTAACCCCTGTACACGATCCTCCACAGAGCCCCTGGCTGTAATAAAGATCACCGGCGTACCCGTTGGACGGATCTGCTCCATCAGTTCAAACCCATCCGCCCCGGGCAGCATAATATCCAGCAGGATCAGATCATAGCTGTTTTCCAGCAGGAGATCCGCTGCCTTGAGCCCGTCATCGACACAGCTGCAGTCATAGCCCCTGCTTGTAAGGTTCATTTCAATAAGGAAGGAGATCGGTCTCTCGTCTTCCACAATCAGTATTTTTATCATTTGCAATTCCTCCCAAGGATATCTTGCCTTTTAATTGTATCATAGTTTCATCATTTCTTCCATTTTTCTTTTCGCACTATTGACTTTTATTCCAAAATTTCTTAAAATTAAAATGCATGATTTTTGTAAAGGAGGAAATTCCTATGGGATTCAAAGGCAGTATGTACATCTGGAAAGACCGGAAGCGCTTCCTCGGCATGCCGCTCAGCTTTACCCGCTATGCGCTGAGTGAGGATCGCCTGTTCCTCTCCGTTGGATTTTTCAGTGTGAAAGACGAGGAAATCTTGCTCTATCGTGTCCGTGACATCAGTGTAAGGCGGACCCTTTGGCAGAGAATGTTTGGCGTAGGAACCGTTGTTGTCCGTTCTTCCGACAAAAGCACACCGGAAGTATTCCTGAAGAACATCAAAAAACCCTTGGAATTCAAAGAACTGCTTCATTGCAATGTGGAAGAGTGCAAGATGCGTCGTCGCCTGAGAATCAGCGAAATGAGCGCTGATCTCCATGACGATGACAGCGACTTGGACGATGACATCCCCGAACTGGAGCAGGACTAAGAGGTCATTCTTTGCTCTATCTTTACCCGCACGGCTGTTGGGCTGTGCTATAATGTACAAAAAAGTAGGAGGAATTTATCTTGGCAGCATTGTTTGAGAATGTCTATGAGTTTGGCATGGGCTTTATCTCCAATGGCAACTGGAAAGAAGTCGTCATGTGGCTCATCGGCGCAATTCTGATTTACCTGGCCATTGCAAAGGATATGGAGCCTTCGTTGCTTCTTCCCATCGGCTTTGGCGCAATTTTGATGAATCTGCCCGGCGTAGAGCTGAAGACCATCGAGGTTCTGTTCCGCTTCGGTATTTCCGAAGAATTTGGTGAACTCTTCCCATTGATCCTTTTTATCGGTATCGGCGCAATGATCGACTTTGGCCCGCTGCTCTCCAATCCCAAGCTGATGATATTCGGTGGTGCGGCGCAGTTCGGCATCTTCTTCACCTTCTTCATGGCAAGCTACTTCTTCGATATCCGGGATGCGGCTTCCATCGCCATCATCGGCGCAGCAGACGGCCCTACCTCCATTATTGTTGCCCAGGAGCTGGGTTCTAAGTATCTGCCCGCCATCATGGTCGCTGCATATTCCTACATGGCTCTGGTTCCCATTGTTCAGCCGCCTGTCATCAAGCTGCTGACCACCAAGAAAGAGCGTATGATCCGGATGCCCTATGAGGCTATGGAAGTGCCCAAGCTCACCCGCATCCTCTTCCCCATCGTGATCACCATCATCACCGGCCTCTTTGCTCCCGATGCCGTATCCCTGATCGGCTTCCTGATGTTCGGCAACCTGATCCGTGAGTGCGGCGCTCTGAACTCTCTGTCCGAGACCGCCCAGAAGGTCCTTGCAAATCTGATCACGCTGTTCCTGGGCCTCACCATTGCTGCCCGTATGGGTGCTGAGGAGTTCCTGCAGACCGAGACGCTCCTGATCATGGCCCTTGGCCTTGTGGCTTTCATCTTCGACACCGCCGGTGGCGTTATGATCGCAAAGCTCATCAACCTTTTCCTGCCCGAGGGCAAGAAGCTCAATCCCATGATCGGCGCAGCCGGCATCTCCGCCTTCCCCATGTCCTCCCGTGTGATCCACAAGATGGGTCTGAAGGAAGATCCTCAGAACTTCCTGCTTATGCACACGGTCGGTGTCAACGTCTCCGGCCAGATCGCATCTGTGATTGCAGGCGGTCTGATCATGAGCCTGGTTTACAACTTCGGTTAAGGAGGTATTCGATATGAATTTTCTTCAAACACTTCTTACTTTAACGGATACGATCCCCGACCGTAAGGCCACCTGGCAGGAGTCTCTGGAGCTGATCGGTGTTGGCTGGGGCTCCATCTTCCTGGTCATTGCAATCGTTATCGTAGTGATCATCATCCTGAACAAAATGTTCACCAAGAAATAACCTTAAGGCGGCTGTGACTCCGGTCACAGCCGCCTCAGCTTGTCAAAAAAGTCCTTTGGACATTTTTGACAAGCTGCTTTCAAAATTGCAAAATATAATTAAGGTAATTCTTATTTTGCAATTTTTGTCGCCTGCGGGCGGGTTATTGAACGTGAAAGGACACCCTGACGGTTTCCTTTCACACTTTTCTTCCCTCCGAATTCGGTAGGGATACGGATTTTGATAATCTCAGGCGGCTGTGGCTCCGGTCACAGCCGCCTCTTTCTGATAAAAACACCCTCCGGTAATACCGGAGGGTGAATTGATTATTCTTCTTCGATCTCATCGAACTCGAATTCGAGGAGCTCATTGCACTTGGGGCAATGGATGGATTCATTGAGGATCATATCCTCGTCCAGACTAAGGACCTCGCCGCAGGTGGGACAGGTCACTTCGTAAACGACTTCCTCATCAAAGTCAAAATCCTCATCATCGTCGTCTTCGTAGTCATCGTCATCATCATAGTCTTCGTCGCCGTCATCGTCGTCATCATCGTCTTCGTCTTCGTCGAACTCCATGAGATATTCCTCGATGGCATCCAGATCGTCTTCGATCTCGTCCAGTTCGTCGGAAACTGCCAGAGCATTTTCCTCCAGATCGCTGATGGTAGAGGCCATATCCTGGAGCAGATCTACGATACCGGCAATCATCTTGCCTTCAGCAGAGTCCTTGTTGAAGTCCAGGCCGTCCATCAAGCCCTTCAAATATGCGGATTTTTCAGAGAGAGTCATGTCGTTACTCCTTTCCCTCCGCACCAATTAAGCCTTGGCTCTGCCAAGATACTCGCCGGTACGGGTGTCGATTTGAATTCTGTCGCCTTCGTTAATGAACAGAGGTACCTTAACCTCAGCGCCGGTCTCAACGGTAGCGGGCTTCAGGGTGTTGGTAGCGGTATTGCCGGCCAGGCCGGGCTCGGTCTTGGTGACCTCAAGATCAACAAAGTTGGGGGCTTCTACACCGAAAACGCTGCCCTTATAGGACAGGATGGTGCAGGTGTCATTTTCCTTGACAAACTTAAAGCTGCCATCCAGGATGCCCTCATCCACAGGGGTCATTTCATAGGTCTCATTATCCATGAAATAGTAGAGGTTGCCGTCCTGATAGGAATACTCCATCTTCTTACGCTCAATGTAAGCAGTGGGGTACTTGTCGCTGGGGTTGAAGGTGGTCTCAGTAACACCACCGGTGATGACATTGCGCATCTTGACGCGGACGAAAGCAGCACCCTTACCGGGCTTAACATGCTGGAATTCAATAATCTGCATGACCTTGCCGTCCATGTCGAAGGTAACACCGTTTCTAAAATCGCCTGCTGAAATCATTTGTTTGTCCTCCTATTTTTCCCTTTTGGGGCAAATATATTCATACTCAATTATTCTAACCTATAATTCATAAAAAAGCAAGACCTTTATGCAGGAATCACAGGATAATCAGCTCTTTGGGGCTATGGGTAATGTTTTTGCAGCCATTTTCCTCAAAAATCACCACGTCCTCAATGCGAACACCGAACAGATCCGGAATATAAATACCGGGCTCAGCCGAACAAACCGCATGAAGCGGAATGGGATTCTCATTCTTCGGAGTGCAGTTGGGCGCCTCATGGATCTCCAGGCCGAGACTGTGACCGTAGCTGTGGCCGAAATACTGGCCGTAGCCGGCCTCCCGGATGACATCACGAGCAGCGCCGTCCACTTCCCTGCCGGTAGCTCCTGCATGAGATGCCGCAATTCCGGCCAGCTGCGCACGCAGAACGGTATCATAAACCTTCTTCATCTCATCGGTCGCATAACCCAAAGCAACCGTACGGGTCATATCAGAGCAATAGCCCTGATAGATCACGCCGAAGTCCATGGTGATAAAATCACCCTTCTGCAGCTTGCGATCCCCGGGAACACCGTGGGGCATAGAGGTATTGGGGCCGGAAACCACGATAGGATCAAAGGAAAGACCTTCGCCACCATTCTTATACAGGCAATAGATCAGCTCCGCAGCAAGCTCCTTTTCGCTCATGCCTTCATGAATTCTGGTGCAAACCTCAGCAAAGGCACGATCCGTGATCTCCTGGGCCTTGATCATGCGATCGATCTCCCAGGGCTCCTTGCAGGCACGGAAGGCATTGATTTCCTTCTGCATAGGCTTGAACTCCGCCTGTAGCTTGTTGCTGAACAGGTTGAACTCCCCTACCGTAAGATAGTTCTCCTCAAAGCCAAGACAAGAGATCTTCAGATCCGAAATGGCCTGATTCAGGCAGCCGAACAGGTCGCCCTGAAAATCATAAACCTCAAACCCCTTCAGATTCTTCTCTGCAGACTCAATATAGCGACTGTCGGTAAAGTAACGGGCTCCGTCTTTTCCCACAATGGCATAGCCCTCGGAAATATCAAACTCCGCGGCATACATTCTGCTGTACCGGGAAGTCAGGAAAAGGCCCTGAACCTCATCATTTAGCAGGCTACGATATTTTTCCAGGTTATTCATCATTTAACTCTCCTTTTTCTTGCCATGGCGATGAAGGGGATCTCGAAAAGATGCCGCAGCTTCAGCCAGAAATTATGATTATGAATGGAACGCACCAGTAAAGAGCTGACTCCGGCTCGGTTTGCGCCCAGAACATCCGTATAGATCTGATCTCCCACAAGAGCAGTATGCTTCCGATCTGCTTTTTGCTGCTCTATGGCACGGCGAATACCGCCCACCCCGGGCTTTGCAGCATGTACAACACAGGCGATCTGATATTCCCTGCAAAAGTCGGGGACACGGGATTTATGGCTATTGGATACAATGCACAGGTCGATCCCCGCATCTTTCATCCGGCGTATCCAAAGCAGCAGCTCTGCAGAGGGGGTATTCTCCGTATAGGGGAGCATGGTATTATCAAAATCCATCAGCAAAAGTGTGATCTTCCGATCCTTTAGAAATTCAGGCGAGATATCTGTGATCGCAGGAAAAATATATGAAGGTAAGAAAGAAAACATATTCTTGCATCCATTCCCATAAATTGATTTGGGTCTATTATAGCACTCAAAAGGTGGTTTGTCCATTGTCTATTGACTTGTATTTGATCGGAAATTGTAAAGAATTTATGACATTGCCCGCAATACGGCCGGTCTCTTACGGATGGGGCGTGACACATGACGGAACTCTCAGGAAACCAAGCGATCAAAGGATCTCCGGGCCAATCGTGCTCGACGACAGCATAGAAGCCCCTATCAGTCATGAATTTACTGAGCTGTTACTCCCCTATTGTGCAAGAGGTTGTATTTTAGATTGGGAGCGAAAGCCCTCGGCATTTCATTTTAAGCTGTTAGACCTGCTAAAGTATCATAAAATACAGCCTATCTGGCTTCCAAAGCAGTTCCTATGTTATGCACCCGGCGCATACTGTATGCTTCTATGTGAACTCCCGCATAACAGCTGGAGGAATTTCTGCACAACACAGCAGCAGCTCTATCAAAACGGTTGGACTCTGGAATATCATCCCATAGACCTGTCTATCCATACCTCGCAGATAAAAGATGCAAAGTCCCCTGTATTTCTCCGGGAGGCAATATGCATGACCAAAGTAATCAACGGTGAGCGAATCTACTATGACACCATTCAAACTATTTTGGAAAAAAGGAAAATTGCCGAGAGCTACGGCTGTAAGGGCATGATCGGAATTGCAGAGGAATGGAGAACCCTGAGGAAAAAATGAGGCGCAGCCAATTGGCTGCGCCATTTTTATGAACAGTCAGCAAGATTTCGCCGACCATCATTACGCTCTGGGATGGAACTTATGATAGACCGTCTTAAGATTCTGCTTGACGACCTGTGTATAGATCTGAGTAGAAGAGATATCACTATGTCCAAGCATCTCCTGCAGGGAGCGGAGATCTGCACCGTTTTCCAGCAAATGAGCGGCAAAGCTATGGCGCAGCGTATGGGGGGTAATATCCTTGCTGATCTGAGCGCTGGCTTGATACTGCTTAATGATCTTCCAGAAGCCCTGGCGAGTCATACGCTCGCCATTGACATTGACAAACAGAGCCGTCTCATCAGGGTCTGCAATCATCTTGGGGCGAATATCGGAGATATAGACTGCAAGGGCCTTGACCGCAGCCGGATAAAGGGGAATGATCCGAAGCTTTCCGCTGCCATCGCACTTAATGAAAGATCCACTGACACTAACATCATCCACATTCAGCGCAATCATCTCGCTGACCCGCATCCCCGTGGCATAAAGGGTTTCCAGCAGAGCCTTATCACGGAAGCCCTTCATGTCAATGCACTTGGGCTGCTCCAGAAGCAGATCAACTTCTCGGCTGGTAAGAACCTGAGGGAGCTTCTTTTCTGTCTTCTGCTGCGGAATATCAAAGACAGGATTCTCCTTCATGACACCTTCAGAAATACAGAAAAGAAAAAAGCTTTTCAGAGAAGCCATGCTCCTTGCGATCGTAGCAGAGGACTTGCCGTGATTGTTCAAATACTTACTGTAGCGACAAACGCAATCACGGTCGCAGGAGGAAGCAGGCAGTCCCTCCACAGAGGATAAGTACGTATTGAATTGACGAATATCACGCATATAGGAGGCGACCGTATTCGCAGATGACCGCTTCACATTCAAAAGATATTTTTCATACGCAGAGACAAGATCCATAGACGATCGCCGCCTTTCAAAACTTTTGTAAGAAAAAACAAGATATAGTGGTAAAAAAAGTTACAAACACAATCTGTGCGTTTCAGATTATTTCTACCGAATTTTTCAAGCTTGTGAAACCTACTATACCGCAAAAAACCTTTAAATTCAATACTTTTTTCTGAATTTGTAAAAATTTGTTAATTATGCACAGATATTATGTAAACTACATTATGTTAACCTCGCAACCAGAAGGTAACATTTGTTACCACTTTGACACCGCCATCCTACATATAGTGCAGTACCCTATGGGTAGGCGCAAAATCTTGCGAAAAAACCGCTTGCAAGATTTCCTGCAATTGTCCAAAACCAATTTAGGCATATTTACGAACTTTTTTATGCCCCAGCATACTGCCCAATAGTCCACCGCCTATCACCCAGAGGAAACGGACCAGGACTCCGGAAAATGTAATACCCCAGAACAACAAATTGCAGATCAGCAAGATCAAATAGAATACGCCGGCACTCAGCATTCCCCAAAGGAACTTTCTTTGGGGAGACCGTCTGGCCGTGAGCAGACTGAATACCAGTGACACAATACAGACAATGACACCGGCACAGAGATCTATCCCCGCTATGGGTATCATGCCGGACAAAATCAGCTTTGCGCTCAATATCGTCAGCCCAACCATCAGGAGTCCTGCTATGGCCAGCTGCAGGAGCATCGACATACTCCCCTTTCCTCTCTTTTTCATCAATCATCCTCCTTTCCAATTCAATACAGCCTATGCCATGCGCATAAATATATGACAAGCTATCTAAATTACCGATACATACAAAAAGAACGTCTGCGAAGTTCCTTCGCAGACGTTCTCCCGTATCAGATTAAACCTCAGGGCCCTTGTTTTTCTTGTTCTTTTTCTTCTCTTCCTTCTCCTGCTTGCGCTTGGCAGCACGCTCCTTAGCAGCAGCCTGTGCATCGGCACGAGCCTTCTGAGCCTTTTCCTGGGCCGTATTGTTGGTCATAACAGACCACTTAGCAAGCTCCATGCGAACACGATCTTCGCTGGTCTCGATAACAATGTTATCGTCCTTCATCTGAACGATCTTGCCGATAATGCCACCGATGGTGGTGATCTTATCGCCCTCGTTCAGAGAGCTGCGCAGGGCCTCTTCTTCTTTTTTCTTCTTCTTCTCAGGACGGATGATCAAGAAGTAGAAGATTGCGATCATTACGACCAGCATGATAATCATTGTAAAGTCCATTGAGTTTCCTCCGTTTCTGAAATCATTGTTATTATACAGATATATAGCAGAGTTTGCAAGATGTATTTTTGTATTTTCTGTTAATTTTAGTCCTCACAGCGCTGCGAGAGCATCTGAGAATACTTTGCCCGGAATAATCCGAAGGTCCCTTCATCCAGCGCCTGACGAATCTGCTCAGCCAGCTTGTTATAGAAATACAGGTTGTGCATCACAGACAGACGCATGGCCAGCATCTCCTCAGCCTTGAACAGATGACGGATATATGCCCTGGAATACCGTTTGCACACTGGGCAATCGCATTGGGTATCGATCGGCCTGGGATCCGTCTCATACTTTGCATTCTTCAGATTCACAGTACCGCTCCAGGTAAAGAGCTTCGCATGGCGGGCATTTCTGGCCGGCATCACGCAGTCAAAGAAATCCACGCCCCTGTAAACCGCCTCGATAATATTGGAGGGAGTACCCACACCCATAAGGTAACGAGTCTTCTCCTTGGGCATATAGGGCTCTACCGCTTCGATGATCTCGTACATGGTCTCGGTACTCTCCCCTACCGCAAGTCCTCCGATGGCATAGCCGGGCAGGTCCAGATCTGAAATCATTTTCATATGCTCAATACGAAGATCTGCATAAGTTCCGCCCTGGTTAATGCCCCAAAGCATCTGCTGCGGGTTCACGGTATCCGGCAGAGCGTTCAGCCGGGCATTTTCCCGTTTGCAGCGTTCCAGCCAGCGGTAGGTGCGGCCAATGGAGTTCTTAACATATTCATAGGGGGCCGGGTTCTCAATGCATTCATCAAAGGCCATGCAGATATCAGAGCCTAAGTTAGACTGGATCTGCATACTCTCCTCAGGGCCCATGAAGATCTTGTGCCCATCCAGGTGCGAAGCGAAATACACACCCTCCTCCTTGATCTTCCGCAAGCTGGAAAGGGAGAATACCTGGAAGCCACCGGAGTCTGTCAGAATTGGCTTGTTCCAAGTCATAAACTTGTGCAGGCCGCCCATTTGGCGAACCACCTGATCGCCGGGGCGAAGATGCAAGTGGTAGGTATTGGATAGCTCCACCTGACAGCCAATCCGCTCCAGATCCTCGGCGCTAAGAGCGCCCTTGATCGCAGCCAGCGTGCCCACGTTCATAAACACAGGAGTCTGTACCGTGCCATGAGCACAGGTAAATACGCCCCTCCGGGCCGCTCCTTCCGTTTTTAATAATTCAAACATAGTCTCTCCTTATACGATCAGCATCGCATCTCCAAAGGAGAAGAAGCGATAGCGTTCCTTAACAGCCTCCTGATATGCCGCCATCACCGGATCATAGCCCGCAAAGGCAGATACCAGCATAATAAGCGTGCTCTCCGGCAGATGGAAATTGGTGATCAGTGCATCCATTGCCTTAAAGTGATAGCCGGGATAAATGAAAATATCCGTCCATGCAGAGCTTTCCGCAAAATGTCCCTGAGCATCCGCCAGAGATTCCAAGGTGCGGCAGGAGGTTGTACCGACACAGACAATTCTACCGCCGGAGGCTTTTGTCTCGTTGAGCATGGCAGCGGTCTCTGCATCGATCATGCAGAACTCGCTGTGCATATGATGGTTGGTCACATCATCCACCTGAACAGGTCGGAAGGTTCCAAGACCAACATGAAGTGTCACATAGGCCAAGCGAATTCCTTTTTCTTCAATTTTCCGCAGCAGATCCTTGGTGAAGTGCAATCCCGCAGTCGGTGCGGCAGCAGAGCCATTGATCTTGGAGTAGACGGTCTGATAGCGCTCTGCATCCTGCAGCTCTTCCTTGATATAGGGAGGCAGCGGCATTTTTCCCAAACGTTCCAAAAGCTCCAGGAAGATGCCCTCATAATCAAAACGCACCAGGCGGTTACCGCTTTCCAGGACCTCCTCTACCGTTGCGGTAAGAAGCCCCTCTCCAAAGCTGATTTTGGCCCCCTGCTGCAGTTTTCTGCCCGGTCTGACCAGACACTCCCATACCTTATCGCCTTTATCCTGAAGCAGCAAAACCTCTGCTGCTCCACCGCCGGGCAAACGCTTCCCCAAAAGCCTGGCCGGAAGCACTCTGGAGTTATTCATCACCAGGCAATCGCCGGGCCGAAGATAATCCAGTACATCGTAAAACTTTCGGTGAGACAGGCTGTTCTCTTCCCTGTTCAGCACCAGTAATCTGGAGGAATCTCTCCGCTCCAAAGGTGTCTGGGCGATCAGTTCCTGAGGAAGGTCGTAGTAAAAGTCACTTGTTTTCAAGTCGATCGATCCTTTTCTCTTTGACATAGAAGCAGCAGGGCGCATTCCCCTGCCGTAATTTTAGACTATTGCTATTATATCCCAATTTTTCGCTATTTGCAACAGGGAAAAGCGCACAGGACGACGATCCACGGCATAAAATAGCATGGAGGTGGGAGAAATGAAACAACCGGTATTTATTGGCGCAGCAACCGCAATCGTCACGCCCTTTTCAGGAGGACAAATTGATACAGAGTCCTATCTGAGACTTCTGAATCTGCAAGCTGAGTCTGAGATCCATGCCATCGTTGTCTGCGGAACCACCGGAGAAGCTTCTACATTGAGCCGTGAGGAACGGTATGCGCTATATCAGCTCACCCATGCCTACTTGAAAGGGAAGAAAAAATGGATCGCCGGAATCGGAACAAACTGCACTTCTGCAAGCATTGCCCTTGCAAAAGAAGCGGAGGCTGCAGGAGCAGATGCATTACTTGCTGTAACGCCCTATTATAATAAGTGTACCCAAAACGGTCTGATCCGGCACTACACCGCAATAGCCGACAGCACTGCGCTTCCCCTGATCTTATATAACGTCCCATCCAGAACAGGCGTGGATCTATCTGCCGAAAGCTGTAAGATCCTCAGTCAGCACCCCAGGATCAATGGGATCAAGGAAGCCGGGGGCTCTATCAGCAAGGTCGCAAAGATCCGAGCTCTGTGTGGCGATCAACTGCATATATGGTCCGGAAATGACGATCAAACCGTTCCAATTATGGCGCTGGGAGGCAAGGGGGTTATCTCCGTACTATCTAATCTATGCCCCAATCGCGTGGCGAAGCTGTGCAAGGCTTGCTTGGCAGAGGACTACCGTCTTGCTTCACAACTGCAGTGCAAAGCCCTCCCGCTGATCGATCAGCTCTTTTGTGAGGTAAATCCAATTCCGGTCAAAGCAGCTCTGGCATCCTTGCGCCTGTGCAAGAACGAGTTGCGGCTGCCCTTAACACCGCTTTCAGAAGCGCACAATGTCGCTCTGCAAAAAATCCTGTCCGATTATCTAATACTCCCGGAGTAGAGAATGAGCAGCCTCCGAAGCAATGGAAAAAGTTCTCCGTCAGGAAAAATAATGCTTGCATTTCCTAAAAAATGTGCTATAATAGTCCCTGCTACGGAGGCTTAGCTCAGCTGGTTAGAGCGCCTGCTTCACACGCAGGAGGTCACTGGTTCGAGTCCAGCAGTCTCCACCAACAAAAAAGTCCCTTTTGTCTACCAGACAAAAGGGACTTTTTTGAGTGATGCGTTCCTTTGGAACATGATGCACACCTTCGGTGCGTGATGTCGACCTTCGGTCTGTGATGCACGCCTGCGGCGCGTGTGTGGAACGCATCGCATCACCTATCACAGCGCAGCTGTATCACTTATCACTTGTTTGCAAATATACTTGACTTGTGATATAATAACAAAAAACGAGGTGCATATTATGTCCGAATCAAAACTTAGAGTGCTCTCGATGGAATTCTCTGGGTAACGAGTGATGTATCACAATTCCACCTTGTACAGAGCCACCTATTATGGTATAATGGTTTTATACAAAGAAAAGGTGGCGAAAAGTATGAAAATCAAGGTAAAAGAGCTCTCTTATGACAAGGTTTTGGCTTTGCCTAAGGAAAAACGCTTTAAGCCCCGCAAGCCCATGTGGTTGCTGCGTGGTCTGATCCGTCTGCTTTCCGTTCCGGAGCTGATGAAGGTAAATTTTAAATGCCGCAAAATCGGTATGGAGAAACTGAAACGCAACGAGCCTTGTCTGATTCTGATGAATCACTCCAGCTTCATTGATTTTAAGATCGCCTATCGAATCTTTTTCCCTCGATCCATGAACATTGTCACCACCACCGATGGCTTCGTAGGAAAGAAGCTACTGATGCAGCTGATTGGCTGCATCCCAACAGCAAAATTTGTCACAGACTATTCTCTGGTGCGCAACCTTGTTTACACAGTCACCGAGCTGAAAAGCTCTGTATTGATGTACCCGGAGGCCAGCTATTCTTTTGACGGTACTGCCACACCACTGCCGGAGAGTGTCGGTAAGCTTCTGAAGCTTCTGAACGTTCCTGTAATTTTTGTCCGGACTTACGGCGCATTTCATCTTCAGCCTCTTTACAACAGCCTGAAGAAGCGGAAAGTGCAGGTCTCTGCTGATGTAGAATATCTTCTCTCTCCTGAAGAGATCGCTGAGAAATCCCCCAAGGAACTAAACGAGATCCTTGGTCGCTGCTTCACCTTTGATCATTTTAAATGGCAGCAGCAAGAGAAACTGTTAGTCAAGGAAGGCTTCCGCGCTGACAGCCTCAATCGGGCGCTCTTCAAATGCCCCAGATGTCAGACCGAGGGAAAAATGCTGGGCAAGGGAGATCGGTTGCAGTGTAACCATTGCGGTGTATCCTATGTCCTTACCCAGGATGGCTATCTGAGCGCAGAATCCGGAGAGACTGAGTTCCCTCACATTCCCGATTGGTATGAATGGGAGCGCAGCTGTGTCCGCAAAGAGCTGGAAGAGCAGCGCTACCGTCTGGATGTGCCTGTTGAGATTTATGTACTGCGAAACACAAAGGCGATCTACCATGTAGGAAGCGGACAATTAAAGCATGATCATACCGGATTCCATCTGACCGGCTGCGATGGTCTGCTGGATTACAAACAAAGTCCGGATGCCTCCTATAGCCTGTATTCCGACTTTTACTGGTATGAATTAGGCGATATGATCAGCATCGGAAAAAGCGATCTGCAGTATTACTGCTTCCCAAAGGACGGGAATGACTATGTAGCTAAGACCCGCCTTGCGACAGAGGAGCTTTATAAGCTCAGAACGATATCTAAAAGAAAGACAAATGTATAAATTTATGACGTTCTGCACAAGTCAGGTGCAGAACGTCATATTTTATGGTTCTGATATAGCTCAAGAATTCTTGGCACGGTGCTGGATCAACTGGGCGGCAATACTGATGGCGATCTCCGCAGGGGTTTCCGCTCCGATCGGCAAGCCAATGGGAGAATGCACGGAAGCAATAGCTTCCTCGGAAATTCCGGCTTCCCGCAGAAGTGCCTGGGTACGGGCAATCTTATGGCGGCTACCAATACAGCCAACATAGGAGGTTTTAAAGCGCAGAACCTGTTCCAGGATGGCATAATCCCCCTGATGGGCAGGTGTCATGATCACCACATAATCATGCTCTTTTAGCTGCACAAGCGGGAGAATATTCTCATAGGGGCCATAGATCACCTGCGCTGCTTCCGGGAAATGGGAGCGGTCTGCCAGTTCTCGCCGGTTGTCATACACCGTTACCCGAAAGCCAAGATTTGCAAGGACCGGAACTAAAGCCTGACCCACATGGCCGCCACCAAACAGATAGACTCTGCCGGCTCTGGTCAGAGGCTCCGTATAGATCACAGGCTCATCCTGCCGCAGGACGGCTCGACTTTGGAATAAGTCAGGCTTGGTGAGCGCTTCGGCTTCATCAATGATCTCAAAAGTCTCAACGCTTCCCTCCCGGATCTTCAGATACAGCCAGGTATTGGCATCTTCATCCTGAGCAGCATACATCCGCTGGAGCTTTGTCAAATCATTCTCCGTAAGCAGCTGGTAATAGATCGTCACCTTTCCGCCGCAGTTCATCCCGATAGAGGCTACTTGATCCAGCGCCAGGCAAAAGGCTCTTACACGGGTGTTACCCTTTTCAAGAACTTCCCTTGCCTCCAGCGTAGCAAGTCGCTCGACCTCGCCGCCACCAACCGTTCCAACGGTACTTCCGTCTGCAAAGACGGCCATCCTTGCACCGGCCCCTCTGGGTGAAGATCCGGAGCTGGCCAGGATCGTGCATAATACCACGGACTCCTTTTGCGTAAGGGCATCGATGACTTTCTTCAACAAACGCTTCATAGATCGTCATTCCTTTCTATTCTCTCTATGTATCTTAACCGATTCTTCTTCAAAAAGCAATAAAAAAGCTCCCCGCAAAACAGCAGGGAGCTAAAAATTCGAGAATACGGGAGATCAATAGCCTCTTCTCTTGTTCTTACGAGCAGCTTCGGACTTCTGCTTCCGCTTGAGACTGGGGCTGACATAATGCTCTCTCTTCTTGACTTCGGCGATAACGCCGTCCTTCTGGCAGCTTCTCTTGAAGCGCTTCAGAGCACTTTCCAAAGACTCGTTCTCTTTGACACGGATTTCAGACATTGATTTCCCTCCCTCCGATGCAACCGGTTAAATCCAGGATGCTTTCAGGGCCGCTTAAACGGCGAGTATGATTATACCGTCTGATTTCGAAAATGTCAAGCAATATCTTATAATTTTTTTGAAATTTTCTAAAAAAATGACAAATTATCAATTGCGGAGGCTGAGATCAGCCTCCGCAAGTCATTATTTAACGATCAGATTGACCAGCTTGTTCTTTACAACAATGGTCTTGATGATGGTACCACCGGTCTTCTCGATAAAGCGTGCAACCTTTTCATCTGCCTTAGCGGCCTCGATCACACTTTCATTGTCCAGATCGGCAGCTACCTTGACCGTACCACGGAGCTTACCATTGACCTGCACGGCCATCTCAACCTCTGCATCCTTACACTTGGCTTCGTCATAGACAGGCCAGGAGGATACGGAGCAGAAGCCCTCAAAGCCCTGCTGCTCCCACAGTTCATCGCAGATATGAGGTGCAAAGGGGCTCAGCAGCTGCAGAAGGGTCTTCAGCTCAGCCTGATTACAGCCATTGGAGGAGAGATGGGTGCAAAGAGACATCAGCGCTGCAAGCGCAGTATTGCCCTTCAGAGAGTCAATATCCTGAGAGACCTTCTTGATGGTCTTATGGATGATGGTCTCATTCTTGGGACTATAAGTGGTCTCATGATCCTTTACGGTCTCAGCAAGGTTCCACACCTTGTCCATAAAACGCTTGCAGCCCTTTACAGCATCCTTGGACCAGGAGGCTGCCTTCTCGAAGTCGCCAATGAAGATGATGTAGGTACGCATGGTATCTGCACCGTACTCGGCAATGACATCGGTTGGGTTGATGACATTACCACGAGACTTAGACATCTTGATGCCGCCCTCGCCCAGGATCATGCCGTGGCTGGTGCGCTTTGCATAGGGCTCCTTGGTGGGAACAACGCCGATATCATAGAGGAACTTATGCCAGAAGCGGCTATAGAGCAGGTGGAGCGTGGTATGCTCCATACCGCCGTTATACCAATCCACAGGGCCCCAATAATTGACTGCATCCTTGGACACCAGCTCCTGGTCGTTATCGGGATCCATATAGCGCAGGAAGTACCAGGAAGATCCGGCCCACTGAGGCATGGTGTCGGTCTCTCGCTTTGCCGCACCGCCGCAGCAGGGACAGGTGGTATTGACCCAATCGGTGATCTTAGCCAGAGGAGAGCTGCCGTCATCGGTGGGCTCATAGCTCTCAACCTCAGGAAGGAGCAGCGGAAGATCCTCTTCCTTCAGAGGAACCGTGCCGCACTTGGGGCAGTGGACAATGGGGATCGGCTCGCCCCAGTAGCGCTGACGGGAGAATACCCAGTCACGGAGCTTGAAATTGACCTTTGCCTCACCGATTCCCTTTTCGGTCAGGAATTCGATAATGGCTTTCTTGGCCTCCTCTACGCTCATACCGTTGAGGAAGCCGGAATTGACCATCACGCCGGTATCGCAATCGGTAAAGGCAGCCTCTTCCACATTACCACCCTGCACGACTTCAATGATATCGCAGCCAAACTTACGGGCAAAGTCCCAGTCACGGTCATCATGGCCGGGAACCGCCATGATCGCTCCGGTACCATAGGTAGACAGTACATAGTCAGAGATAAAGATGGGGATCTCCTTGCCATTAACAGGATTGATACCCTTGACACCCTTGAGCATCACACCGGTCTTGTCCTTCGCAAGCTCAGTACGCTCGAAATCAGACTTGGCAGCAGCTTCTGCCTGATAAGCCTGAACTTCCCCGGCATTTTCCAGCTGCTCCATCCACTTGGAGACCAGCGCATGCTCGGGAGAGAGAACCATATAGGTAGCGCCAAAGAGCGTGTCGGGGCGGGTGGTGAAGATCATAATATCATCGCCCAGAGTAGAGGCGAAACGAACCTGAGCGCCGGTGGAACGGCCGATCCAGTTCTTCTGCTGGAGCTTAACACGCTCGATGAAATCCACCTCATCCAGGTCATCCAGAAGTCTCTGGGCATACTTGGTGATGGCAAGCATCCACTGGCTCTGCTCCTTGCGGATCACAGGGCTGCCGCAGCGCTCGCAGGCATTATCCACTACTTCCTCATTGGCAAGAACACACTTGCAGGAGGTACACCAGTTGACGGGCATCTTACTCTTATAGGCCAGGCCCTTCTTGTACATCTGCAGGAAGATCCACTGCGTCCACTTGAAATACTTGGGATCGGTGGTGTCGATCTCTCTGTCCCAGTCAAAGCTGTAGCCCAGGGCCTGAAGCTGGGAGCGGAAGGTCTTAATATTGTTCTCTGTAACCACAGCGGGATGGATGTGGTTCTTGATGGCATAGTTCTCGGTAGGAAGGCCGAATGCATCATAGCCCATGGGGAACAGAACGTTCTGTCCCTGCATACGGTGCTTACGGGCAATGGAATCCATGGTGGTATAAGGACGGGCATGGCCAACGTGCAGACCCACACCGGAAGGGTACGGGAACTCAATCAGCGCATAAAACTTCTCCTTATCATCGCCGGTCTCAGACCGGAAGAGCTTGTTTTCCTCCCAACGCTTTTGCCATTTGGCCTCAATGGCAGTAAAATCATACTTCATATTGTTTACTCCTCAAAACTCAGCGGAATTTCTTTGGCGTCGTTCCAAAGGCGCTCCAGATCATAAAACTCACGGCTCTCGTTGGTGAAAACGTGCACCACAAGGCAGCCAAAGTCCAGCAGCACCCAGGTGCCGCCTCTGTGTCCCTCGCGATGAAGCAGGGGCTCCAGCAGCTGATCCACGACGGCAGCCTCAACGCTGTCGCAGAGGGTCTTAACGTGGGTATTGGAGCTACCGGTGCAGATCAGGAAATGATCCGCAATGCTGGTTACATCCGTAACCTCCAGAAGCTTGATGTTGATGCCCTTGTGATCATCCAGGGCCTTTGCCGCACACAGTGCGATCTCTTTCGGTGTGTTCATATTTTACCCTTCTTTCTAAGGAGTTTCTGGATTTTCTTCTGTGGGGGCTTCCGTGGGAGCCTCCGTGATCTCGGGAGGAGCTTCCGTATCCTCAGGCTCAGAGCTTTCCTCCGAATCCTCAGAGCTTTCCGGCTCCTGGGTATCATCGGGATCCTCAGTTTCATCAGGATCCTCTGTACCATCCGGGTCATCTGTTTCATCATCGGAGTCCTCGGATGTATCGGTACTCTCTGTGCTGTCGCTAAAGCCGTAGTCAGAGTATTCTCCGTCGCCGCTGTCGCCGGTCAGCTGTCTGAAGTTTACATCAAACTCATCCAGCACAGATGACAGTGGGCTGAACTGCGCATTCAGCATTTCCAATGCCTGAGCAATATCAACCTGGTAGTAGAAAAGTTCCTTTACCTCGATCTCGCCTCCGGGAAGCGCACGGCTGTAAGCGGCTTCAAGATCCAGATCCTGAAGCAAGAGCGCAAGATAGGTCATCTGCTTCTGATTCAGATCTGTAATCAGGGTGGGGGTCAGGGAAGCTACCCGTTCCGCCACAGCGGAATCTTCCCCTTCGGTAAAGCTCCGAAGCAGAAGCTGCAGGAACTGGCGCTGAATACGGGGAGGATCGGTCTCTACATCGGTGTAGTCATTCCGATAGGAAAACAGCTGCATGGCATCGTTTCCCTGAAACACACGCTCTCCGGCAGGCAAAAGGCTAAATGCCGGCTCATTCGGTACCGTAAAGCGGATTTCCTCTGACTGCGATACCATAGCCGCAAGCGTTTCTTCGTTGAGTACGATATAATAATCCGCTGCAAAGCCCATCATACCACGGAGCATTTCCCGAACCGCCTCTGCCCCCTTCTTCCCGCCTTCGGCGCTATGGTACACCTGAGAGAATCTGGGATCTTCATAGTTGCCAGCAATATAGGTGTCTCTGGGTATGCTGAGCAGCGATACCGCACTGTTTTTCATATCCAGGTTCAGAAGCATCACCGCATCGGAGCGCTTGGCCCCATCATTGGGCACGATAAGCAATATATTGATCTTATCAGAGCCATGCTTGCTGACCAGGGGTTCGACCTCAATCTCCGGATCGACCTGGATCGGCGCAGAAATATTGACCTGATAGCTCAGGGGATAGACTGTCTGCTCCTGAGCAGGCAGTTCGATCACAGCACCGCTCTTATTGATCAGGCTAAAAATTAAAATTAAACTAAGCAGAAACATGGATGCCGCGGCGATCAAATACAGGATCGCTTTGGTAGCCTGCGAGGGAGAGTTTTCCGCTTCTTCCTTCACAGAGGAAGGATTGGGATTGACATGATACCGATTAACATCGGAGGATCGGCGATTATCCTTACTGCTGCCGAATAATTTCATGATCACGGTTCCTTTCTTGATAAAAGCGCAGCGCTGCAATGGAGTTTGGGTCAATAAGCCGTTCCTGTCCCCGGAGCTGCTCCATGGTCATCTGCAGCCCCAGCACCATTGCAGCATCAAGATCCGTAAAAGTAAGTCTCCTAAGGGGCTCTACAGTATCGAAGCTTCGATTCGGCTCAACATAGTCCGCCAAATACAGAATCTTCTCCAGGATGGACATATCCGCTTTTCCGGTAGTATGCCAGCAAATCGCCCGGCATACTGCCTCATCCTCTCCGAAAACCCGTCGTGCTACCTCAGCACCGGTTTTCGCATGAAGCAGCTTCGGATTTTCTCGATAAAAATGATCTAAGATTATACCATAGTGGTCGCATAATTTCAACTGTTCTTGCGCATTCAGGGCTTTTGTAATATCATGAAGAATGCCGGCTCTGCGTGCATCCTCATAATTTGCTCCATATAATTGGGCAAGACTCCCGGCTGTATCACTACAGCCGATCACATGGGGCACTCGCTTACGGTCATGGAGAGAAAGGCTGATCGAGCGAAGAGTATCGAAATCCAAGCCTATAAGATTGACACCGACATAATACAGCCTGTTGCGAGAAATATAGTCATACACTTCAGCAGAAATATAGTCAGCTCCACAGCCAAAGGTCAGCATAGCCCGGGTACCGGTAGAGGAATAGGGCAAGAACGCATTCTCAAGAAGAACACACTCTGCACCGAGTTCATTCCGAAGTCTTTGAGCGCAGGTTTCCAGACGACCGTTCTGATCCTTCATCCGATATGCCGCAACCAAGGTCGCCTGGGCTGTGATCCGATGTGGCTCATACCAGGAGGAAAAGCTCAGAAACATATCCGTCCCCATAAGAAGAAACAGCTGATCCTGCGGATAGCGCTGCCGAAGCGCCTCCACCGTAAGCGCCGTATAGCTCTTCCCTTCCCGTCGAAGCTCCAAATCAGAAACTTCGGCATAGGGCAGATGACTTACGGCCAGCCGCGTCATTTGAAGACGGTGCTCTGAGGATGCGCCGCCGGAGGCAAGCTGCTTATGGGGCGGTTCTCCGGCAGGAATCACAATTACACGGTCAAGAGACAGCTTCCGCTGGAACTCTTCCAGCGCAAGAACATGGCCCAAATGGGGAGGATCGAAGCTGCCGCCGAAAATGCCGATCTTTGCCATAACGAGATCCCTCTCTTATTTGTTTCCGTTTCTACGTTCAATGGCAGCCTGAATGGCAGACTGTCGGAAATACTCGTTCCGCTTCTCACGGGCCTCCTTGGCCTGACGGCGCCGTTCCTGGGCACCACGGCGAACGGGATTCGCATTCTTTTTCTTCAGCAGGCGGGCCTGACGGGCTGCCTCCTGTGCTTTCTTTTCGGATTTCTTATAGAGTACGAATTTGGAGCCCACACACTGTACGCCATCGGCGCCCAGTTCCTCGCAAATGGCATCCGATACCTCACGAGCAGACATAAAAGCGGTCTCCAGCACTCTGCCCTTTACTAACTCACGGGCCTCCAGCTGATTTTTAGCTTCCAGAAGGACGTTTTCCGTAACACCGCCCTTGCCCACCATTAAAGTAGTCTCAAGATCATTGGCTTGGGCACGAAGCTCAGCTCTCTGTTTACTTGTCAACATATTGTTTCTCCTTTAGCAGCAGATCTCTCAGAGCAGCAAGGGCTCTCGCTCTGTGAGAGATCGCATTTTTCTCTTCCGCAGACAGCTGCGCAAAGGTACAGCCGCACTCCGGAACATAGAATACAGGGTCGTAGCCAAAGCCATTGCTGCCTTCCGCCCGGTGCAGGATCCTCCCGGGACATTCTCCACGAGCTACCAGCTTCTTGCCATCGGGATAAAGCAAGGTAATCACGCTGACGAATTTTGCACCTCGGTAGGCATCCTCTACCGCAGACATCTGCTGCAGAAGATACTCCAGACGGTCACGGTCGGATTTGCAGGCATCTCCACCAAAACGGGCCGACAGAATACCGGGCGCACCATCCAGCGCATCGACCATAAGGCCGGAATCATCGGCAATGGTAGCAAGGCCGCAGGCCTCCTGAATGGTCTTGGCTTTGATATAGGAGTTTTCCTCAAAGGTTGTCCCGTTCTCATCGGGCTCAATGGTAATGCCCATATCCTTCTGGGAAACAACCTCCAGGCCGAGCTGAGACAGGATCGCCCGAAGCTCCTCCAATTTATGGGCATTGTTACTTGCAAGTACGATTTTCATTCCAAACTACCGATACAACGGCGCTGCATCTGGGTCAGGGCCGCATTTCCCTTTCTGCACAGGGCAAGAAGCTTTCTCTGCTCCTCTACGGTAAAGGGTCTGCCCTCACCGGTTCCCTGAAGCTCAATAATATCGCCTTCTGCAGTCATAATGCAGTTCAGATCCACCATAGCCTTGGAATCCTCGTCATAGCAGAGATCCAGCAATGCTTCGTTGCGGACAATGCCTGCGGAAACACCGGCTACATAGGTACGAATGGGAAAACGCTCCAGCTTCCCCTGATCCATCAGCTTACGGCAGGCCAGGGCCAGAGCAATAAAGCCACCGGTAACAGAAGCGGTTCTGGTACCTCCGTCTCCTTGCAGTACATCGCAATCAATGGTGATGGTACGTTCTCCCAGAGCCTCCAGATCTACGGCGCAGCGTAGGGCTCTACCAATGAGACGCTGGATCTCAGCGCTTCTGCCGGAGAGCTTCAGCTTGCTTATATCACGCTTACTGCGCTCACGATTGGCTCTGGGAAGCATAGAGTACTCTGCAGTGACCCAGCCACCGCTCCTGACATGAGGCGGTACTTTATCCTCCACGGAGGCATTACACAGTACCACCGTGTCGCCAACCTCAATCAGGCAACTACCTTCGGCAAACTTCGTAAAGCCCAGGGTCACCTTTACCTTTCTCATTTCATCTGCTGCTCTGCCGTCATATCTCATGGTATAAACCTCACATTAAATCAGAGCATCTACGAAGCTCTTTGCATCAAAGGGCATCAGATCATCCATCTGCTCACCTACACCGATGTACTTGACAGGGATCTGCAGAGCATCGGCCACAGAGATCACAATGCCGCCCTTGGCGGTACCGTCCAGCTTGGTCAAAGCAATGGCGGTAACACCGGCAATTTCCTTAAACTGCTTTGCCTGAAGCAGGCCGTTCTGGCCGGTGGTGCCGTCCAGAACCAGAAGCACTTCCTTGTCCGCATCAGGAAGCTCACGGTCAATGATACGGGAGATCTTATTCAGCTCATTCATCAGGTTGGCCTTATTATGCAGACGGCCGGCTGTATCGCAAAGGATCACATCGGTACCTCTGGCCTTGGCAGCGGAAATGCCGTCAAAAACCACAGCCGCAGGGTCCGCACCCTCATGCTGACGGATGATCTGCGCATCGGCTCTCCCGGCCCAGATCTCCAGCTGATCCGCAGCAGCAGCACGGAAGGTATCACCTGCACAGAGCAGAACCTTCTTGCCCTCACCCTTCAGCGCATGGGCCAGCTTGCCGATGGTCGTGGTCTTGCCGACACCGTTAACACCGATAACCAAAACGATAGAGGGCTTCGTACCCAGCTTCAGCTTCGTATCTCCCACATTGAGCATATCCACCAGGATATCCTTCAGTGCATTGCGGATGTCTTCCGCACCACGAAGCTTTTCCTCTTTTACCTTCATTCGAAGCAGCTCTACAGCCTTGCAGGAGGTGTCCACACCCAGATCCGCAAGGATCATGGTCTCTTCCAGCTCTTCATAAAAATCTTCATTGGCGCCGGTAAAGCTGTCAAACAGGCTGCCTAAGGTGGCTGCCATAGCATTTCTGGTCTTCTTCAGACCGTTTTTGATCTTATCAAAAAAACCCATACCTATCTCCTTCATGTGGTTTTACAAAGCGTAATATCTTCCTCTGCAATCGTACCGTCAGGCTCTACGGCAAAATCCATAACCTTTGAAAAGCCGCAGCTGTTATGGGTCGCCAAAGAAGCAACATTATGCTTGGAAACCTGTGAATAGACTTTTGTTCCCGACGGAAGCTGCTTCAAAACTGCCTCTATCAGCTTCTTCGCAAAGCCTTTTTGCCTGAAAGCAGGTCTTGTCTCCAGTGCCTCAAGCAGTAAGCCATCGCTATAAGCTTCCAGCCGCAATGCGCTGATGTACTGCCCGGATTCCTTCCAGATCCAGTATCGGTTCTCCGGCACAAGGAAGTAGTTTGCAGTTAGATACTCCCAGAAATCACGGGTTGAAAGCGCAAGCTGCTCCTCTCGGGACGCATTCGGATAAAAATACGCACCGTTTTCCTCAATTCCCTCGGCGTAAACTGCTTTAAGCTGCAAAAAATCCAGGGAATCCAAATCAACCGTGATCAGCATCCAAAATCCCTTCTTATTCGATAATTCCGATCTGCTCCTCCATCTGATTCAGATCCAGATGCAGGATCTTGGAAATACCCTGCTCCTGCATAGTCACACCGTAAAGCACATCAGAAGCCTCCATCGTGCCACGGCGGTGGGTAATAACGATAAACTGTGTCTTTTTGCTGAGATTACGCAGGTAGGTCGCAAAGCGCTCTACATTACGATCATCCAGCGCAGCATCGATCTCATCGAGCATACAGAACGGAGTCGGTCTGACCTTCAAAATTGAAAAATACAAAGCAATGGCCACAAAGGCCTTTTCGCCACCTGAGAGCAGCGTAATGGTCTTAAGCTGCTTTCCGGGAGGCTGCACACGGATCTCAATGCCGCAGGTCAAAGGCTGGGTCGGATCCTCCAGCTCCAGGGATGCCTTGCCGCCACCAAACATCTCCACAAAGGTCTGGGAGAAGTAAGTATTGATCTTGGCAAATTCCTCTGTGAAGATCTCGGTCATCTGCTTGGTGATATCAGAAATAATGCCTTCCAGGTCACGTTTGGAATGCAGCACATCATCCCGCTGCTCCGTGAGGTAGGTATAGCGCTCATTCACACGCTCAAACTCATCAATGGCGCCGAGATTCGGCGTGCCCAGCGAAGAGATCTTGCGCTTAAAGTCTGTTGCCTGTTTTTGCGCGGCAGCAATTGACTCTATGGGAGCAGCGGCATCTGCAGCGGTGGAGGGTGTCAGCTCGTAGCTCTCCCAGAGCTTATCGATGATCTGCTTTTCCTCCAGCTCGGCAGCGTTTTTCTTCGATTCCAGACGAGCGCTTTCCCGCTCCATACTCACGATGTCACGGTTCTTATTCTGCGCCTCTTTTTCGGAATAGGTCTTCTTGGCTTCCAGATCTCTTCTGGATTCCAGAGCCTGCTCCAGCTCCCGGCGCTTATTGGCAGTCAGAGCTTTTTGCTCCTGCAGAGCCTGCTGTAGCTTGGTGGTTTCCCGATCCAGGCGTGCTTCGTCCTGACAATACTGCTCTAAAAGGCTCAGCTTCTGGCTGCGGTCTCCTTCCATAGCAAGCTCAAGGCCACGAAGATTCGCCACAGAATCCTTAGCGGTAATACGTTCTGCGTCCAGCGCTGCCAAATCCATACGGATAGAGGTCATGCGCTCACTAAGGCGATTGCTCTCTTCGGACGTAATGCTCTGACCGTCAGACACCACAGCGAGTTCTTTTTCGCTGTCACTGATTTGACGGTCCAAAAGAGCGATCTGTTCCAATAATTGTTTACGATGCTTCTCATCGGCCTTGCTGCGCTCAGCCAAAGAGGTAAGCTCGCTCTCAGAAGCAGCGATCGCATCGCCGATGGCCTGCACCAGAACGGCATACTGACGCTCCTCACCGGAAAGTCGCAGCACCTCATCCTCTGCATTACGCAGACGGCTTTCTTCCGCAGCAAGCTCAAATTCTACCTGCTGGGTCAAACGCTGCGCCTCAGCGAACTGTGTTTTCAGTTCGCTGCGTTTGGTCTCTTCGGCGAGGATCTGTTTTTTCAGGCGCTCAATCTCATTGGCTCTGGAAAGAATACCGGAATTCTGGGATACAGCACCGCCGGTCATGGAGCCGCCGCTATTGAGAACCTGACCATCCAGCGTCACAATACGGAAACGATGACCATAGCGGTTGGCCATGGAGATGGCGCTGTTCATATCCTCCACAATGACCGTCTTGCCCAAAAGGAAACGAAGGATCTGTGTGTAGACATCCTTGGCCCTGACTAAGTCAGAAGCGATGCCAAGGAAACCATTACACTTTTCTACGCCCTTTTCGTTCAGCTCTTTCCCCCGGATCACGCTGATGGGAAGGAAGGTGGCACGGCCAATATTTCCCCGCTTTAAAAGCTGCATACAGAGCTTACCGCACTGCTCATCCTCCACGATCACATGCTGCATGGCATTGCCCAGGGCGGTTTCGATGGCAATGGTAAAACGGTCCTCCGTACGGATCAGCTGGGACACAGGGCCGTGGATTCCGCTGATCGTGCCACGCTTCCCCTGCTGGGTAACCTCACGCACAGCTTTGGAGTAGCCCTCCATATCCCGCTGCATTTCCTCAAAAAGCTTTAAGCGAGAGCTGAGACGATCCAGGGAAACATCGGATTCCTGCAGCTGCTTTTGCAGCGCATCCCGCTTTTCTGCTCGGGCCTGATTACGCAGGCGATAGCCCTCTATGGTATTTTTACAGGCGATTGCCTCTTCACGGGCATCCTTCAGGGCCTTATGGGCAGCAGAATACTGCCGCTGGGCCTCCTCCTGACGGTTGCGGGCGGCGGCACAGTCAGCCGAAACCTGGTCGCTGCGCTCAGCGCTGCGCTGGGAGGTCTCCTCCAGAGCAGTATGCTCGGCCTGTTTTGCGCTCAAGGTGGTACGCAGCTGCTCCTGAGCATTCCGTAGCTCCAGGTAGCGTCTGGTCATACCTTCGGCAGAAAGCGCAAGCTTTCTCCCCTCTTCTTCTGCCTGCCGCAGCCGGTCACGGAGAAGGGCTTCCTCTTTGCCGATTGTATCAATACGCTCCTGCAGAGATTGGATCTGCGCTTCGATCCCTCCGCTGCGGCTCTGCTGCTCATCCAGTTCCTCCCGAATGCGCTGCATATTATTGCGGTTGTTATCGATCCCGGTCTGCAGCACAGCGATCTGAGAAGCAATGGATTGCCCACGGCTTTCGTTCTCTTCGATCTGGGCACGGATCAAATCAAGGCCAATATCACGCTCCTGAAGCTCTTTGCTCAGGCTATCGCTAAGGGCATATAAGGCCTCCAAGGCGCTGTGCTCCTGCCGGAGGATGAAGGTTGCAGAATTATAGTCCTCTTCCGCTTTTCTTGCGGTGGCGCTCAGGCGCTGAAGGGAATGGAGCCAAAGCGCAACCTCAAGTCCCTTCAGTTCAGCCTTGTAGGCCAGATACTTCTTAGCCTTCTCAGACTGCTCTCTAAGCGGCTCTACCTGAAGCTCCAGCTCTGAGATCTTATCTCCGATCCGGAGCAGATTGTCCTGCGTATGGGCCAAACGTCGCTCGGTTTCTTCTTTACGATGGCGGTACTTGGAAATACCGGCAGCTTCTTCAAAGATCTCACGGCGATCCGTACTCTTCAGGGCAAGGATCTCATCAATACGCCCCTGGCTGATATTGGAATAACCTTCCCGTCCCAAACCGGTATCCATAAACAGCTCATGGATATCACGGAGGCGGACCGACTGCTTATTGATATAGTATTCACTTTCACCGGAACGATAATACCGCCGAGTCACCATCAGCTCGTCCGCATCGTAGCTAAGGGCACGGTCTGAATTGTCCAGCACCAGCGTAGCTTCAGCAAAGCCCACCTGGGCCCGCTTCATGGTGCCGCCAAAGATCACATCCTCCATCTTCTGGCCACGGAGGGCTCTGGAATTCTGCTCGCCCATAACCCAGCGGATGGCATCAGAGATATTGGACTTACCGCTGCCATTGGGGCCTACGATGGATGTGATATCATGGCCGAAACTGACGAGGGTTTTATCCGGGAAAGATTTAAAGCCTTGGATCTCAAGGTATTTCAGATACATGGATATACGACTCCCGATTTTATTTCAGTTTAATATTTTAACAGATATTTAAGCAAAAAGCAAGATAATTCCCATGAATAATCCTCCCAATTCAAAAATCAAAACCACCGGCCGGTTGTTTTCTTTATACAACAAAACCCCGAAACCGCTGTGGTTTCGGGGTTTTTCGAACCGATATCTTTTTCGGTTCGCAATGTTGGCATATACTACACAATTTGATACAATGCAACACAAACCGGCAGAGCGTTGCATTTTTTCTAAAAGCGGAGTTTTCGTTGCACTTGTTCGGTCGCTACTTACTTATGTAGTGCTTTACGCAGTACAGGGGTGATCAAGAGCGCTAACGCACCGCCGATGAGCGCAGTAAACAGCTGAGGCCATGCAAACATTGTAGGCAGCATCTTCAGCATGGGAGGTGCCAGCACAACGATATTACCCAGTTTTTTACCCAACAGCGCACCGGAAGCCAGGCCACAGATGATCTCCACTACCAGCAGATACAGCACACCGAACTTGACACCGGCTGCGACTACCAGTGCCACCGGTTGCCGCCAGATAGGCTTGTGGGTCTTGCCGGCGATCAGTCGCAGCAATACCACAAAGCATACATTGCCGATCATAATGGGCAAAACTGTCACAAAGTTAGGTGCAATGCCAAACAGATATGCACACACAGGGCTGATCAGTGCGATTGTAATACCGCTGCTCATACCCACAAGAAGTACAGCAATTGCCAGTACAGCATTCACGCAGGAACCGGTGACCAGCTGACCCATAGGCTTGGTCAGTGCCTGCAAGGTGACCAGTAATGCCAGCAGAACCGCTGTTTCCGTGATCCATAAAACCTTTTTACGCATAACGATACCTCTTTCTATATGTTTAATCTTTACTGATAACGCTGGAATAGGCGGTTTTCACGCTGATTCCTTTCAGATTACCGATCTTACCTGCCAATGCCGCAATGGCATCCTGCGGTGCATCCAGAGCGATGGAGATAATGCTGATGCCCCGCTTGTGATAGGGAATCCCCATTCTGCCGATGATATAGTTTCCGCTATCGTGCAAAAGTACGTTCAGCGGTTCCACGGAATCTTTATTCTCCACGATGATGCTCATAACAGCAACTCTTGTTTCCATTATGTCCTCCTAAATAAAATGCAGCCACACCAGAAAAAGGTGCAGCTGCAGTAAACCTCATGGAAACTCCATGAAGCAAAATACAGTATCCGCACCTTTCACGCAGCTGGGGGCTTAATGTCAGGTTGTTTGTATTTATCTTATCTGTAGCTTAGTGGTGGAACAGACGCATGCCGGTGAAAGCCATGACCATGCCCTTCTTGTTGCACTCTTCGATGACCAGATCATCGCGGATAGAGCCACCGGGCTCTGCGATGTACTTAACACCGGAGGCAAAAGCACGCTTGATATTGTCACTGAAGGGGAAGAATGCGTCACTACCCAGTGAGACATTGCGGCGGGAAGCCAGCCAAGCCTTCTTGTCACCTTCGGTCAGGCGCTCGGGCTGTTCGGTGAAGTAGTTCTGCCAAATGCCGTCAGCGCAAACATCCTCTTCGTTGCCGTTGATGTAGCCGTCGATCACATTGTCACGGTTAGC
>JAFQCY010000059.1 GCA_017399355.1 Oscillospiraceae bacterium | reverse complement strand
GCCGGAAAGAATTTCAGGCTATGAATCAGGTATCAAATATGCAATGTCATTGTTATGAAAGAGGAAAATCTGCAGACGGTTCGAGCAGAAGAAGGAACTTCCATTTTACAACCGTCATTGCGAGGAAGGGCAAAGCCCTGACGTGGCAATCCGCTTCCCCCGGCAGTTCCGATCATTTGAGGTAGTGCCAAAAGGGGAACGGATTGCCACACCAGTCTGCGGACTGGTTCGCAATGACACCCGTGGTACAGTAGTTCCGATCATCCGGGGCAGTACCAAAAGGAGCGGAAGTGATCCGGTTGTAAAAAGGCCGTGCCGGCTTCTGTTCGAAACCTTGGCAGTGTTTTCTATTTCATAGCAATGACAGGGTTTTTTGACAGTCTAAAGCGCCACGGGGAACTTGTTTGGTTCCTCGTGGCGCTGGGTTTTTCGGATCGGGGTGCTGCGGCGGAGGGAAGGGAGCGGCCTGTCGGGCTTGCTTCGGCCATCAGCCCCACATGGCGGACAGGGCGGGGATGACCTGCTTTTTGCGGGACATGACGTGGGGGAGGAAGACCTGGTTGTGCCGGGCCTCGGGGGAGAAGGCCTGCTGGATGGCCTCCTCGTCTCCCAGATAGATCAGCTGGGTGCCCTCTAAGAGCACGTCCGTCAGCATCAGAAGCATCAGGCTGTAGTGCCTGGTCTTCATGGTCTCCCGCATGACCTCCAGGAACTCCTCCTTGCGGCTGAGGATGTGGGCGGAGTTGACGCAGGTGATCTGCCCAACGCCCAGCTCGTGACCGGCGATGTGGAAATCCTTGAAGTCGGCGAAGAGCAGCTCCCGGGCGGTCTTGTCATCGGACCAGGAGGCGGAGAAGATCTGCTGCCCCAGCTCCTCCAGGGACACGTTGGCAATGCGGGCCATGCGCTCGGCCATATTGCGGTCACGCTGGGTGCAGGTGGGGGATTTGAACATGACCGTATCGGAGACGATGGCGGCGGCCATCATACCGGCCAGCTTTTCCGAGGGCATCAGGCCCTTCTCCTGGAACATTCCGGCGATGATGGTGGTGGTGCTGCCCACGGGCTCATTGCGGAAATAGATGGGGTTGCCGGTCTGAATATCGGCCAGGCGGTGGTGGTCGATGATCTCTAAGATCTCCGCCTGCTCCAGGCCGGGGACGGACTGGCGCAGCTCGTTGTGATCCACCAGCACCACCTTCTTCCGCTTGGGCTTGATCAGGTGGAAACGGGACAGTGTGCCCACAACCTTCTCGTTCTCGTCCAGAATGGGGTAGCAGCGGTAGCGGCTCTGGAGCATGACCTCCTGGACATCGTCCACGAAGTCGTCTAAGTGGAAGCACTCCAGATTCTCCGTCCTCGCCACACGGCTGATGGGCTGGGACTGGTAGATCATGCGGACGGCACGGTAGGCATCGAAGGGGGTGGAGATGATGCAGGTCTGGGTGGGCAGGTTCCGCAGCTCCTCGCAGAGCTCGGCCTGGCAGACGATCACGCACTGCACCCCCATGTCCATGGCCCTGCGGATCATCTCCGGCTGGCAGCCGCAGAGGACGATGGAGTTTTTGTCTGTAAAGAGCAGGTTCTCGCAGGTCTGGGGCAGGGCGATGCACACCTGGCCGGAGACCGTATCGATGAGGTTGCCGGCCTCGTTGAGGATCCGGCCCTCCAGCACGCTCAGGAGGTTAAAGACGGGGATCTGGTGGATATAGGGCCGCTCGATGGACTGCATATCGCAGGCGGCGATGTCCCCGGAGGAGAGCAGGCCGTAGAGGCTGCCGTCCTCATTGGTCACGGGGATGGCGGCGATGGACCGGTCGGAGGAGAGCAGGGACCAGGCCCGGCTCACCGTCACGGCCTTGGACAGGGCCGGGGGCGTATCATAGGCCAGATCCCGAACCTGGGTGCGGACGGTCTTGATCCAGCGGGGGGGCTGGAAGCCGAAGCGATCCAGCACCATCTGGGTCTCGTCGCTGACGTGGCCCAGGCGCACCGCCTCATACTGCCGGTCGCCCAGGGCATTGCGCAGGGCGGCATAGGCCATGGCGGAGACGATGGAGTCCGTATCGGGATTGCGGTGACCGGTGACATAAATGGCATCCATAGAAAGACCTCCTGAAGGAATTGACAGTTGAGAATTGACAATTGACAATTATCAATTATCAATTATAAATTATCAATTGGGCGTTGACAATTGGGAATTGACAATTGAGAGTTGAGAATTGACAATTAGCTGAATTATCAATTATCAATTATAAATTATCAATTAACTATATCGTACCCTTTTTTCGGGATTCTGTCAACGATTTTCAGAGAAAATGGTAAAAAAACTTGCCATTTTCTCTGCTGTCTGCTATACTATAGGCACGATTTTATAGACCAAAGGAGCATTTGGATATGACGAAAAAACCGACCCTGGTGGTTATGGCCGCCGGTATGGGCAGCCGCTTCGGCGGACTGAAGCAGATGACCCCTGTGGACGAGCAGGGCTACAGCATCATCCACTATTCTCTTTACGATGCCTGGCGTGCAGGCTTCGGCAAGGTGGTTTTTATTATCAAGGAGGCCATCCGGGAGGAGTTCCAGAAGATCACCGCCTGCGTGAAGCCTTATTTAGAGGTAGAGTATGTCTACCAGGAGACGGACAAGCTGCCCGAGGGCTTCTCCGTGCCCGAAGGCCGTGCCAAGCCCTGGGGCACGGGCCATGCCGTGCTCTGCGCCAAGGATGCCATTCAGGGCCCCTTTGCCGTGATCAATGCCGATGATTTCTATGGCTACGGCGCTTACAAGACCATTGCCGACTTCTTCGCCGCCGAGGATGACCCCAGAGCCTATGCCATGGTGGGCTACCTGCTGAAAAATGCCATGACGGACAACGGCTCCGTGGCCCGGGGCGTCTGCGAGATCGAAAATGGCTACCTGACGGGTGTCACCGAGCGCACCCGCATCGAGAAGGTCAATGGCCAAATCGGCTTCACCGAGGACGGCGAGACCTATACCCCCCTGTCCGGGGATACCATCGTCTCCATGAACTTCTTCGGCTACCGTCCCGGCTTCCTGGAGGAGCTGGAGGCCCGCTTCCCCAAGTTCCTGGAGGAGAACCTCCCCAAGAACCCCACCAAGTGCGAATTCTACCTGCCCATGGTCACCAATGCCCTGATCCACGAGGGCCTTTGCAGCCTCCGTGTCCTCAGCACCGACGAGAGCTGGTACGGCGTGACCTACCGGGAGGATCTGCCCGGCGTGCAGGCCGCCATCGCCAAAATGCACCAAGAGGGCAAGTACCCCCAGGTTCTTTTCCCCTGAGGGAAAAGAAGGATGATTTGCGCCCTGCGGCGCAGGAATCGGCTTGCGCCATGAATTGCCTGGCGGCATGAATTGGCTTGCGCCATGAATTGCCTGGCGGCATGATTTGCGCCCTGCGGCGCATGATGGGGCAATCCATCCAACCCCGGCAAACAACGGTTGGATGCAGCCAAAGCCTCCCGTATTAGGAGGATATTCAGGCTATGAGTAAGGCTTCAACTTACGCAATGTCATTGCGAGGCCACTTGTGGCCGTGGCAATCCGCATCCTTAAAAACTACCGTTTTTACACGAAATTCCCATATAATCGAAACATTTTGGAAACGGATTGCCACGTCAGGGCTTTGCCCTTCCTCGCAATGACAGTTGTAAACCGGAAGTTCCTTCTTCTGCTCGAACCGTCTGCAGATTTTTCCACTGGGT
>JAFQCY010000058.1 GCA_017399355.1 Oscillospiraceae bacterium | reverse complement strand
TCGTGCAGGCAGTACGAATTCGCCGAAAACCTTGCAGAATAACGGTGTTGCGGCGTGCGGAATCCCTCCGAGTCGCCTTTTCAAGGCGACCCACCTCCCTTTGACAAGGGAGGCTTTAGCTGCATCCAACTGTTCGGCAAATTTCTGTTTGACGGGCATGGATGAATTGACCCCTTGGGTCATGAATTGCTGCTTTGCAGCATGATTTCTCGCTTCGCTCCATGAATTGAATAGCCCCCCAATGCGCCGCAGCGCAATTCATGCAGCCTGAGCTGCAATTCATGCCGTCAGGCAATTCATGCCGTCAGGCAATTCATTTCCTGCGCCCCTGCGGTGGCGGATTTTCGGAAAATTCCACTTTCCCCCTTACAATTTCCGGCGATCTGGTATATAATAGCGGAGGAAACAAGGAGGAGCAATACTATGCGACAGATTGGTTTTGATTACGAGAAATATGTGCTTGTCCAGTCCGAGAACATCCGCAAGCGGATCGACCGCTTCGGCGGAAAGCTCTATCTGGAGTTCGGCGGCAAGCTCTTTGACGATTTCCATGCCAGCCGGGTGCTGCCGGGCTTCCGTCCCGATTCCAAGATCCGGATGCTGATGCAGATGAAGGAGGAGGCCGAGATCATTCTGGTCATCTCCGCCGACGATATCGAGCGCAATAAGCGCCGGGGCGACCTGGGCATCACCTACGACCTGGACACCCTGCGGCTCATCGATGCCTTCCGGGACTGCGGCCTGTATGTGCCCAGCGTGGTCATCACCCGGTTCCAGGGGCAGAAGGCCGCCAATGCCTTCAGCCAGAAGCTGGAGCGGCTGGGCCTGCGGGTCTACCGCCACTACGAGATCCCCGGCTACCCCTCGGATACGGAGCTGATCCTCTCGGAGGAGGGCTTCGGCAAGAACGACTATATCCCCACGGAGCGCTCTTTGGTGGTGGTCACGGCCCCCGGCCCCGGCAGCGGCAAGATGGCCACCTGCCTGAGCCAGATCTGGCACGAGCATAAGCACGGTGTCCGGGCAGGCTATGCTAAGTTCGAGACCTTCCCCATCTGGGATCTGCCCCTGCGCCACCCCGTGAACCTGGCCTACGAGGCCGCCACCGCCGACCTCAGCGATGTGAACATGATCGACCCCTTCCACTTAGAGACCTACGGGGTCATGGCGGTAAACTATAACCGGGACGTGGAGATCTTCCCCGTGCTCAACGAGACCCTGCGGAGCATCTGGGGGGAGAGCCCCTACCACTCCCCCACGGATATGGGTGTCAACCTCATCGGCTCCTGCATCAAGGACGATGACATCTGCCGCCGTGCCGCCCACCAGGAGATCATCCGCCGCTACTATGCCGCCCGCTGCGCCGCCCGTCAGGGCCTCAGCGACGGCAAGGAGGCCAGGAAGCTGGAGATGCTCATGCGCCGCAGCGATATCCACACGGCCTCCCGGCCCGTCATCGCCGCCGCATTGGAGCGTGCCGCCGATGACGAAGAGCCTGCGGTGGCTCTGGAGCTGCCCGATGGCCGCATCATCACCGGCGGCACCTCGGATCTTCTGGGCAGCTCTGCCGCCTGCCTGCTCAATGCCCTGAAGGCCCTGGCCGGCATCGAGAAGGAGGTACAGCTCATCAGCCGTGCCGTCATCGAGCCCATCCAGCACCTGAAGGTGGACCATATGCATAACCGCAACCCCCGGCTCCATACGGACGAGACCCTCATCGCCCTGACCATCTGCGCCGCCACGGACGAAAAGGCCGCCCTGGCCGTAGACCAGCTGGATAAGCTCAAGGGCTGCGAGGCCCATGCCACGGTGATCCCGGCCCGGGTGGACGAGACCATGTTCCAGAAGCTGGGCATCAACCTGACCTGCGAGCCCGTCTACCAAAACCGCAAGCTCTACCACAACTAAGGAGCAAAACAACATACGGAGACTTTTTCAATAAACTGCGGAGACCGCTTCTTTGAGAAGCGGTCTCCGGTTTTTTTGTCAGTAGGGGCGGATGTATTGGGTGCTGCGGTCGGGGGCCGGGCGCATTTTGATGCCCGAGACGAAGCCCACCGCCATAAAGGCTGTGAGGATGGAGCTGCCGCCGTAGCTGATGAAGGGCAGGGTCAGGCCGATGACCGGGATCAGGCCCAGGCAGACACCTACATTGATGATGATCTGGAAGAGGAACACCGAGGCCATGCCGATGCAGATCAGGCGGTTCATATAGTCCGGGGACTTAAAGCCCACATAGAGGATCCGCCCCACGATGGACAGCAGCAGCGCCAGGGTAATGAGGCTGCCCACCAGGCCCAGCTGCTCGCCGATGGAGGAGAAGATGGAGTCCGTATGGCTGGCAGGGAGCAGGGTGTTGGTCTGCTCGCCGTTGAGCAGGCCCATGCCCACCAGGCCGCCGTTGCTGAGGGCCTCCTTACTCAGGTTGGTCTGCCACAGCACCCCTCTGCCGTAGGGGTCCAGCTCCGGGTTAAAGAGGGCCAGGATGCGGTTTTTCTGGTAATCGTCCATGGCGGTCTCCCAGAGGGTGGGGGCGGCCACGGCAATGAGGCCGATACCGGCCAGGAACCACCAGTTGCTCACGCCGCCCATATAGGCCATGGCCAGGAAGATGAAGATAAAGATCAGGGACACGCCCATATCGCCGGAGAGCACCAGCACCAGGCCCACCATAAAGGCCATGTGGAAGGCGGCGGAGAACACGCTGCGGAAGGAGGAGATGCGGTTCTGGTTGATGCTCAGGGTACGGGCCAGGATGATCACATAAAAGATCTTGCAGACCTCCGCAGGCTGGATGTTAAAGGGGAGGAAGGGGATATCCAGCCAGCTTCGGTTGCCGTTGATCCACTCGCCCCAGACCAGCAGCAGGAGCATCAGCCCCGCATTAAACAGCACCAGGATCGTCCGCTGACCGGCTATGATCTGGACATCCACGGCGGTGAGGATGAAGTAGATCACGATCCCCGCCAAAACGCAGCCCAGCTGGATGACGATATAGCGGCTGGGCTCGCCCCAGGCATAGCTGGCGGCGTAGATCATGACGATGCCGTAGAGGGAGGTCACCACGCACAGCGTCAGCAGAACCAAATCGGACTTTTTGATTACCTCCAGCACCTTGGCGCCAAGTCTGCGCATAGAGCCACCTCCTTTCCATGATTACCCCCTATTGTACCACGAAAGCCCGGATCTGTAAAGAAGAAAGTCGAGGATTCTCCGCAGCCCGCCCCTTGCCCTGTGAATTTTCCGGCAGCTGCATATACTATATAATAAAGGTATGGCCAACGGTGGCAGCCCAAATCAAACAACAAAAGGAGAAGAACCATGATCTACGGCTATATGCGTGTATCGACCCGGGAGCAGAACGAGGATCGCCAGCGCCTGGCGCTGGAGGAATTCGGGGCGGAGCGGATCTACGGGGACAAGCTCTCCGGCAAGGATTTTTCCCGGCCCGGCTATCAGAAGCTGCTGAAAAAGCTGAAGGCGGAGGATGTTCTGGTGATCAAGAGCATCGACCGCCTGGGCAGAAATTACGAGGAGATCCTGAAGCAGTGGCAGCACATCACCAAGGAGAAGCGTGCGGCCATTGTGGTGCTGGATATGCCCCTTTTGGACACCCGGCAGAACCGGGATCTGACGGGCACGCTCATTGCGGATATCGTCCTGCAGCTGCTGTCCTATGTGGCGCAGACGGAGCGGGACTTCATCCGCCAGCGGCAAAAGGAGGGCATCGCCGCCGCCAAGGCCCGTGGGGTAAAATTCGGCAGGACCCCCATGGAAAAGCCCCCGGAATTTGAAGAAGTAAAACGGCAATGGGAATGCAATCTAATCTCCGCCCGTGCCGCCGCCAGAAAACTGAAAATCTCCCACTACACCTTCAAAAAATGGATCGACCAGGAAAAACCGCCTGAAAAAGTACACTTTTCCAAGCAGCCCAATTTTCCGATAATGACAGTTCAAATCTATTGTAATACATATGTCGAAGAAATGCAAGTCCTCCCGGATGAAAAAGTGTACTTTCCCAACCAAGCCCCCAATTTTCGGGAAAGAAGGAATGCTTATGTTTGTCCGAAAGAAGCTGCCTGTGCTGCTGCTTGTGCTTTTGCTGCTGTGCGGCCTTGCGGGCTGCGGTGCCGGGGAGGAGCGCTCCTATGACCGGGCCCGGGCCCAGGGCTACGGCGGTACGGCAGAGCAGTTTGCGGCAGCGCTGGTGGGAGAATGCGCCGAAAATGCCGGGGCATCCGCCTATGAGCTGGCCCGGGCCCAGGGCTATACCGGGACGGAAGGGGAGTGGATCTCCCTCTTGACCGGTGCAGAAGGCCCGGCAGCCGGAAAATCCGCCTATGAGCAGGCGGTAGCAGCGGGATACACGGGAGACCTTGCCCAATGGGTGAGCGAGCAGGTCCCCGATCCCCAGTCCCTGGGCCGCTCCCAAGAGGGAGAGGCCCGCACCGAGTACGAGCTCGCCCTTGCCTACGGCTTTGAAGGGACCTTTGTCCAGTGGCTGGTCTCTTTGATCCAAACACAATGAATCAGGAGGTTACAATGAAGGAAAAAAGAATGCTTCGGCGCATGATCGCCCTGGTGGCGGCGCTGGCCATGGCCCTGTCCCTGGGCCTCACCGCTGCTGCGGCAGGCTATGTGGACGTTCCGGCAGATGCCTGGTACCATGATGCGGTCATGGAGGTCACGGAGTTGGGGCTGTTTACCGGAACGGATGAGAACCATTTCAGCCCGGACTTGACCCTGACCAGAGGAATGTTTGTTACGGTTATGTGGCGGTATGAGCTGAAGCCGCAGTGCGATGCACCGGGCTTCTCCGATGTATCGGAGACGGACTACTGCTACGATGCCATCGCCTGGGCCAGCTCGGAGGGGCTGATTCTGGGCATCAGCGAATCGATGTTTGCCCCCCAGCAGGAAGTCACCAGAGAGCAGATGGCGACCATGCTGTATCGCTATGCGGGCTATCTGGGCCTCGCAGATGCGGAGCTGGCAGATCTCTCGGCCTATGCAGACGGCGCAGAGACCTCGGAGTATGCAAAGGAGGCAGTGGCCTGGGCTGTCCGGCAGGGCTATCTGCTGGCTGAAAATGCCGCCATCCGTCCCCGGGAGCTGGCTCTGAGAGCCGAAGCTGCCTACCTGTGGGCCTGCTTTGCCGCAGATTATCCCAACGATGGGGGAAATCAGGGCGGCCAGACCGGCGCTGACGGCAAGTCTGCCTACGAGCTGGCCGTGGAGAATGGCTACGAGGGCACGGTGCAGGAGTGGCTGGAGTCTCTGGTAGGTGCTGCCGGTGCTGACGGCAAGTCTGCCTACGAGCTGGCCGTGGAAAACGGCTACGAGGGTACTGAGGAAGAGTGGCTTGCCTCTCTGGTGGGCGCTGCCGGTGCTGACGGCAAGTCTGCCTATGAGCTGGCCGTGGAAAACGGCTTCGAGGGCACCGAGGAAGAGTGGCTCGCCTCCCTGCAGGGCAAGGACGGCGCTGACGGTAAGGACGGCGTCGACGGCAAGGATGGCGTTGACGGTAAAGACGGTGTCGACGGTAAGGACGGTGTCGACGGTAAGGACGGTGTCGATGGCAAGGACGGCGCTGACGGTAAGGACGGTGTCGACGGTAAGGACGGCGCTGACGGTAAGGACGGCGTCGACGGTAAGGACGGCGCTGACGGCAAGTCTGCCTATGAGCTGGCCGTAGAGAATGGCTACGAGGGCACGGTGCAGGAGTGGCTGCAGTCCCTGGTGGGCCCTGCCGGTGCCGATGGCCTGTCTGCCTATGAGATCGCCGTGAAGAACGGCTACAAGGGCACGGAGCAGGAGTGGCTGAAGTCCCTGGCCGGTGTCAATGGTCTGTCTGCCTATGAGATCGCCGTAAAGAACGGCTACAAGGGCACGGAGCTGGAATGGCTGGAGTCCCTGGTGGGCGAGACCGGTGCCGATGGCGCTTCTGCCTATGAGCTGGCCGTGGCCAAGGGCTACAAGGGCTCGGAGGAGGATTGGCTTCTGACCCTGGTTGGCCCTGCCGGTAAGGACGGCAAGGACGGCGCTGACGGTAAGGACGGCGCAAACGGCAAGTCTGCCTATGAGCTGGCGGTAGCAAACGGCTTCAAGGGCGACCTGAGCCAGTGGCTGGATTCCCTGATCGGTGCTGACGGTGCCGATGGCGAGGACGGCAAGTCTGCCTATGAGATCGCCCTGAAGAATGGTTACAAGGGCACAGAAGAAGAATGGCTCGCCTCCCTGCAGGGCAAGGACGGCGCACCCGGTAAGGACGGTGTCGATGGCAAGGACGGCGCACCCGGCAAGGACGGTGTCGACGGCAAGGACGGCGAAGACGGCGCTCCCGGCAAGGACGGTGCCCCCGGCAAGGACGGCGAAGATGGCAAGGATGGCGCACCCGGCAAGGACGGTGTCGATGGCAAGGACGGCGAAGACGGCGCACCCGGTAAGGACGGTGTCGACGGCAAGGACGGCGCAGACGGCGCACCCGGTAAGGACGGCGCCCCCGGCAAGGACGGTGTCGACGGCAAGGACGGCGAAGACGGCGCCCCCGGTAAGGACGGCGAAGATGGCAAGGACGGCGAAGACGGTGTCGGCGTGGTCAATGCCTATATTGACAGCAATCTGCACCTGATCCTGGAGATGAGTGACGGCTCTACCATTGATGCCGGTTATGTGGGCCAGACCCCCAGCCAGACCACCTATACCGTAAGCTTTGTGGATCATGACGGTACGTCCATCAAGACCGAGACTGTTGCCTCCGGCGGCAGCGCAACGCCTCCTGCAGATCCCCAGCGGGAGGGCTACACCTTCGTAGGCTGGAGCGGCAGCTATACCAATGTTACATCCGATACCGTACTGGTAGCCCAGTACAGGGAGAACGCCCCCGAGGTGGTGACCTACACCGTCACCTTCGTAGACCATGACGGCACGGTTCTGAAGACCGAAGTCGTTGAATCCGGCAAGGCAGCCACCGCTCCTGCCGACCCCGTCCGTGCAGGCTACAACTTCACCGGCTGGGACAAAGACTTCAGCAAGGTCACCTCCGATCTGACCGTAACCGCCCTGTATGAGTTAGGCAATGCCCCCACCCTGATCGTTGGTACGGAGCAGGCCTCGGCCGGCGACACCAGGATCGACCTGATGATGGATATTGCCAACAATCCCGGCCTGATCAGCCTGAAGATCAAGCTGGAGTATGACGATACGGTACTGACCGCCACCAGAGCAGGAACCGAGCTGGCCTTTGACGAGCTCAGCTACCAGAAGCCTTCGAACTTCGTAAACGGCTGCAACCTGATGTTCTACGCAGCAGAGGTGGAAGAGGTTCTGGACGGCAATGCCTTCTATATCCGCTTTGACGTTGCGGAAAATGCGCCCAAGGGCACCTATCCCGTCAAGCTGACCGTGATTCAGGCCATCAATCAGGCCAAGGAAGAGGTCATCATCCAGGTCGTAAACGGCTATATCGTTGTAGAGTAAGCAGGATGTCCCAAGAGGATCCCGGCATAAAATTTGGATAGGAGGATAGCAAATGCACAAAAGAGTGATCAGTTTTCTCTGTGCGCTGGTGATGCTGCTGACCATGGCTCCCTGGGTGACCCGGGCAGAGGCTGTGGAAGCTGCGGTTACACCGGTCGTCTCTGTGGAGAACACCTGGGTAACCATCGGGAAGACGGTGGAGGTAGACTTGCGTGTAAGCAATAACCCCGGCATCATTGGCGGCATCTTTACCGTCTCCTGGGCCGAGGGGCTGGAGCTGGTCTCCGCAAAGAGCAAGGAGGCTTTTGAGGAGCTGAACTACCAAAAGCCCAGTAACTATAATCGCAACGGAACCAACTTTATGTGGTACGGAGATTCCGTATCCGAGGCTTTGGACGGTGTCTTTTTGACGCTGACCTTTGCGGTGGCCGAGGGAGTCGCCACCGACCAGATCCTGGCGATCCATGTGACGGCAAAGGATGTCCTGGATTCCAATAAGAAAGCCCTTACGGTACAGTGCATTGACGGCGGTGTACAGGTGATCGACTATATGCCCGGTGATGTCACGGATGATGGCGTGATCGATATGTTTGACATCACAGACCTGGCCCAGTATATCTCCGATAACTGCGTAACCGATCCCAATGGCTTTAATGTCTCCGTCAACGACAAGGCGGCAAACGTGGATGACAATGGCGTAATTGATATGATGGACCTGATCCTGATCTGCCAGTATGTATCCGACGACTGCGAAACAAGAGTCGACGGCTTCAATGTCACCCTGCTGCCGGTTTCTCCCAAGTGCGATCATAAAATGGAAGAGATTCCCTACAAGGCACCCACCTGCACCGAGGAGGGTAATCCCAGATATTACTACTGCACCAACTGCGAGAAATATTTCAACGATGTAAACGGATCGGTAGAGCTGCCTGAACGTCCGATTTTGCCTGCAACAGATCACACATATGCTGAAGAATGGTCGTATGACCAAAACTATCACTGGCATGCTGCTACCTGTGAGCATACCGATCTCGTAAAAGATAGAGAAGAGCATAGTATCGGTGCAGACAAGCTCTGCAAGGTGTGCGGTATGTCCAATTCACCGGATCCTACTAAGCCTTACATGATTACCTACAAGCTGGTAGAGTACAACAAACAGAACGGCGACACTTATTTGGAAACACTGCATATCGATAACTCCAAAAACAAAACTTGGTTCTCCGGAACAGACAGTTTCGAATTGGAAGATCCTTATTGTGGTGAAGCATATACCTTTAACGGATGGTATACCGAAAACGGCACAAAGGTAACCAGGATTACTGCCGGAACAAGGGAAGACATTACCCTTTATGCAAGATGGACGGAGAGAACCTTTAAGGTAACTTACAATGTGTACCAGACTCCTGTTGGAGAGATTACAGACGAGAAGGTTTTGAGCTACAAACCCAGCAAGGGATTGACCGGACTGCCTAACCCTGAAATTTACAATTATGTGTTCCTTGGTTGGTATAATAACGAAGGTGAAGAGGTGAAGGAGATTCCTGTTGGCACAACTGGTGACATTACGCTGAAACCGTATCTAACCAGCAAGCGAAATATGGCCAGGGCGGTTAAGTCTCTGGAGGATCCGATCATTATCGAAGACAGCGATAACGGTGTGATCTACTTTACCTACGAACTTGGTACGATTGAAAATGTGCCGTTATCTGATGCAATTTGGACGATTCAGAGTGTTGCCGGTTTGGCACAGCAGAAGTCGGAAACGATAACCATAAGCATCTCTGAACAAAAAGCGCAAGAAATTGCAGACACAATTTCAAAATCTACAGTAGACTCTGCAACCTGGACATTGTCCAAAGATTGGAATGATGTTACAAGTGTCAGTGAGGAGTGGGCAGCGCAACAAGGATTGACAGTTGCCGAAGCGAATGAATTAACAAAAACTGAGTCTGGAACCTATAGCTTCACTAGCGAAGATGGCGGTTGCAGTACGACAACAAAAACGGACGGAACAACAACTGTTGAATATAATAGCCAGAATTATAAACACGGCAATAGTGCAGAATTTAATGCAAAAATCCATGCCAACTATACTACTGAAGTAGGTGGAAATGTTGGGCTTGCAAAAGCTCATGCTAAATTTGAAGTTGGTGGTGAAATTGGTGGCGGTTATGAACAGCACAAAGAAACCGATGAGCATACCGGCACAGATACCACGAAGATCAAGTCAACTGTAGAATCTGGCACATCTTCTTGGAATAATTCGAGCACGTCCTCACAAACAAAAGCGGCGAGCCAGAGCGAATCTGTTAGCAAGGCCCTTTCTGAAATCATAAGTAATACAAAGGGTTATGGAAAATCCTATTCCTCTGGTGGCGAAAACAGTGAATCCAAAGAGTTCAGCACAGCTGACAGCAAAAGTGTAAGTACGACATCTTCACTGACTTATTCCTCTTCCGAGACAAAGACAACTACGACAACCTATTCCACAGATGGAAAGAGTGACGGCTGTTACAGACTGGTAGTGGCAGGTACGATTCATGTGTTTGGTGTGGTGGGTTACGATGTGGCGACACAGTCCTATTTCACCTATACCTTTAATGTCATGGACGATAAGACGCATGAATTCCTCGATTATTCTCCTGATCTGAATTTCGATGATTATCAGAATGGTGTTTTGCCGTTTGAGATTCCCTACTTTGTGCATGAATATGTGAAGAGCAAGACGGTTTTGACGGAGAGTCTGGCTTATATTACGGATTCTACTACCGGAACCGCAAAAGTAACCAACTTCGGCGAGAATATCGGCACAAAGGAAGCTCCCAATTGGGTTTACCCCGCACTGGATGTTGTTGTCCCTTCTTATATTGCCTCCGGTGGGAACGCATATAAGGTTACCGAAATTTCTGCAACTGCCTTTGCAGGTAAACCGATTCGCTCCATTATCCTCAGCGATTATATTACTGCTATTCCGGACAATGCATTTAAAAATTGTTCTGCATTGGAACAGATTTCCGGCAGGTTTACCGAAATTGGCGATAATGCATTCAGCGGTTGTACTGCGTTAGAAGGCTTCACGATCTCTTCTCAGACAACGCACATTGGGGTAGATGCGTTTAAGGATGTTGAAACGCTCGAGATGAACGCCCTGTACGCAGAGTATATCTCAGCAAACGTTGCAGAGACAACCCAAAATGTAATTCAGAGTGCAATTGAGTCGGGCGCAAAGAATATTTCCATTGACATTTCCGGAATTGCTGCAGATACTGTGCTTACTTTAGATATTCCCGCAATGAACAGTTTTGAACTGATCGGAAATAAGAAAGTAACTTATAAGAATCTGAAGATCACTTCCTATGCAGGCTCTACAAAACTGCGTAACTTGACCGTTACAGATTGTACCAGTGTGCCGTTGGAAATCAAAGCCGGTGACTTGATTTTGGACACGGTTAATATAACCTCACCCAGCTTTGTTCTGCTGCTTGCTGAGGATGGTGCAAGCATCTCTTTGCTGCGTGACAGCATACTGACATCACAGTCCGGAAACGCTGTTGTTGCAAAGAATCCTCAAGTTGAGTCTCTCAAGGATGAGAACGTATGGGGTAGCTTACGTATTTCCGGTAATTTCTACTACTGCGGAAGCGAACCGGATTCCGGCTATATGGTAATCTCCAACGGCAAATTGATTCCGCTGACCGAGAATGAGTTTAAAAGTTACATTCAAGGCTGCTTTAAGATTACATTTGATCCCAATGGCGGTGTCGTTGATGTGACCGAAATGACCGCATTTGTCGGACAAAGCCTGGGAACTCTGCCTATTCCTACCAGAACGGGACATGTTTTTGAAGGCTGGTTTGATAGTAAGGGTGTTCAGGCAACAGAAGCTTCCGCTTTTACATCGGTGCAGGATATCACATTAACAGCAAAATGGTCAGCAATTGCCTACAAAGCAACGTGGAGTGCAGGAACAGGCTGCAGTATTGCCGTAAACCGAAGCTCCTCTCCCTATGCAGGTGCAGCAACCGGTGCATTGAGCAGCGGCGATGTGGTCTATTATGGTGACGTTCTGAAGGTTACCTATACAAAGGCCGACTACTATACCATCAAAACCCATGGCGAGACGGCCATAACCGTAACCGCAGATGTCACGCCGGATCAGATTTATGCAACGGCAGAGCTCAATCCGGTTTCCGGCTGGGTCAAGGCTTCGGCTCTTCCCGCCGGTGCGGAGGTTGTCAATCGGAAGTGGACATATACGCTGACTACAACAAAGGAGTCCAGAGAAACATCTCTTGCCGGGTATTCCCCAGTGGGAAGCTATTGGGTATCATCGGGTACCTCCTCTTTCAATTATGCATCATTCCCGAGCGGTTTTGATTCCGGTAACTGGTATTATCAGAACTGGAACAGAAGTGCATACACAGCGTATGAAAACACCACCTCGAAACGGGAGGTCGAAAATGTCTGGGCCGGATGGATTTATTGGCATTGGATGTACGACACAAACTATGCAAACGGCACAACCACGAGAGCTATTTGGAATCAGTACGGATATGGTCCGACAGAAGGCTACCTATATAAGTTTTTTGGTGCGTTCGATTCTACAACAGACTATCCCAGTGGTGGAACGGGGTACTCCAATAATTCAGGCATGACGAATTATATTGTAAATGATCGCACTAGTTGGGACGATTGTCAGGGAGCTAAGAGGTGGTTTAGATTCAATTATTACACCTGTTACTATACAGACTACTACAAGATGTTCCAATACAAAAAAGTTGAGAGCAAGGAATCCGCTACGAATCCCACGGGACAGAGCGGAGTATCGGATGTGGTTGAATGGGTTCAGTACCGTGAAAAGTAAGTAATCTTATCCTGCTTCTTACAACATAACCCCGTGCGAAGAGGGCGCTTTTGGAGCTTTGCTCCAAAGGCGCCCTTGGGCGTTTTTGCATGGCCGTTCTATCTGCGCAGCGTGTGGCCGTTTTTCTGTGCAGCGCATAGCCTTCCGCCTCTGGGGGCGGTTTCCTTCGGGATATTGCTGCAAATATGTTGACAAAGTGTCGCGGGGGCTGTTGGCTTGGGCAAGATTGCCAAAAATCTGAAGCAAAACTGAAAGATATCAAGCCGGAATTCGTGGGGAATGCCCATTGCCAAATCCCGGGCCGTGCAGTACAATAGAATGGTAAATTGGAGTGGTGTGTCCGGCGGCAGAGTTGACCCGTGGCGGCTGATCCCAAAGGAGAGGGGATTGCCGCAATGGGGGAGTGCTGCGGCCGAAACAGGCTGCTCCGCAGGAATCTATATTCTTTAAGGAGGAGAACGATGAACAATCGGAAACACGGCAGAATTCTGGCGTGGCTGCTGATGGTGGCAATGGTGCTTTCCCTGCTGCCTGCGGTGGCCTTTGCAGAGGAAGCTGCCACAGCCTGGTCGCAGATCGCCTTTGCCGACATTACGGCCAATGACACCGTGGCCATTACCATGACCGATGCCGAGGGCAATACCTATGCCCTGCCCACCGTTGCAGAGGGCAGCGGCGGCCAGCCCCTGGCCCAGCCTGCCACGGTCACCGGCAATGTGCTGACCACCGCCGGAGACGGCTACGGCTGGACCATCTCCGGCAGCGCCGCCGAGGGCTACACCATCAAAACAGGCCAGCTCTACCTCTACATCACCGCCACCAACAACGGTGTCCGCATCGGCGACACCGTCTCCCTCTGGCAGCTGGACGAGGGCGGCTATCTCAGCAGCGTGGACTCCAGCGAGGCCACCCGTTACCTGGGTGTCTACGTCAAAGGTCTGGACTGGAGATGCTACAAGGCCTATGCCTCCGGCAATATTGCAAACCAGACCCTGAACTTCTGGAAGCTGGACCCCAATGCTGAGCCCAGTGAGCCCACCGATCCCAGCGAGCCCACCGATCCCAGTGAGCCCACCGATCCCAGTGAGCCCACCGATCCCAGCGAGCCCACCGATCCCGAGCCTCCTGTGGTTCCCGAGGGAGATGTGGCGCAGCTGACCACGGAGCTCACCGACGGCTCCAAGGTCTACATCTACAACCCCAAGAATGCCAAGGTGCTGACCACCGAACCCAGCGGCACCCAGCTGGCCTCTGTGGACGGCGTAGTAGAGAGCGATCTGCTCACCCTGACTCCCGAGATGGCCGCCCTGACGGTGGTTATGGATGCCGATGGCTACTACAGCTTCCTCAACGAGAGCGGCGAGTACCTGACCTGCGGCACCTCCGCCAACAACCTGAGCTTCGAGGCCGCCGCCTCCGAGCTGAGCCTCTGGGCCGTAGAGCCCAAGACCAATGACGACGGCAGCATCGAGGGCTTCTTCGTCAAGAGCGTCAACGGCACCAATAACGGCAGCCAGATGGCCCTGGAATACTATAAGAACAACTATACCGTCTATTCCTTCCAGAGCTACAATACCGGCGCCTTCCTGCTGCAGTTCTTCACCACCGGCTCTGCCGGCGGCGGCTTTACCGACACCCTGGCCAACGGCGACCGTGTGATCCTCTACAATCCCACCAACAGCATGGCCCTGTCCAACATCATCCTGGATACGGAAAAGAACCAGGATCTGGCTGGCACGGCTCTGGTGCTGGACGGCTCTGAGCAGCTCAGCGGCTACACCGAGGCCGATATCTGGACGGTCACCGTCAACGCCGACGGCACCTACACCTTCGCAGATGCCGAGGGCAGGAAGCTGGCGGTCTCCAACCGCACCCACCTGGGCTTCGGCGAGGACTACAACACCTGGAGCCTGAGCAAGATCGACGGCAAGACCGATGAATTCTTCGTAGGCAGCGGCCAGGGCACTTACTTAGAGTGGTACGCTGACAAGCAGTACTGGTCCGCCTTCTACAATCCCTCCGAGGCACTCTATGCCATCCGCTTCTACTTAGTGGGCGAGGTTGTGCAGCCCTCCAATACCGTTGCCACCCCCAAGGCCAGCCCCAAGAGCGGCGAGGTGGACTCCGGCACGGAGATCTCCTTCACCTGCGCCACGGAGGGCGCCTCCATCCTCTACCACAGCGGTGACGGCACCTGGCTGGAGTACACCGCCCCCATTGCCATCACCGAGGACACCAGCTTCACCGTCAAGGCGGTCAAGGAGGGCATGGAGGACAGCAAGGAGGTCACCTTCCGGTATACCATCTATGTGCCTCCCGTCCTGGGCGAGAACCAGGCCAAGCTGGTCACGGATGTCTCGGAGCTTTCCTCCGGCGATAAGATCCTCATTGTCACCAGAGACTATAACTTCGCCCTGGGCGTGACCCAGAAGGCCAATAACCGTGACCCTGCCAACGTCATCAAGGCCTATGACAAGGTCAGCTATGACGAATTTGCCCAGATCATCACCCTGGAATCCGGCGTGCTGGAGGGGACCTTCGCCCTCTATGCCACCAACGGCGACAACACCGGCTATCTCTATGCCTCTCCCGAAAGCGGCAACCTGCTGCGCACCCAGGAGGGCAAGGATGTCAATGCCTCCTTCACCATCGCCATCAACTCCGACGGCTCTGCGGACATTGTCTCCCAGATCGAGTCCAAGACCGCCAATACCATCCGCTATAACACCACCGGCCTCTTCTCCTGCTATAAGTTCGGCGGCCAGAAGCCGGTCTGCATCTACAAGCTGGACGGCCAGGAGAAGCCTGCCCTCCCCGAAAATGGGGACACCGTGGTGATCTTCAACCAGGCTGCCAAGGGTGTGCTCTCTGCCATGGAGGGTGACCTCTCCGACATCTACGGCTGCAGCGTGAAGCGCTCCGATGCCACCATCGTGGACAACAAGGCCGTCTGTGCCAATGGCGCTCTCCTCTTCACCGTGGAGCAAAAGGGCGACTACTACCGCTTCTATAATGCCTCCTTCGGCTACCTCTGCTCCACCGGCACCGGCAACAATACCTTCTATACCCCCACCGCCTCCGAGGATGCGGATTGGCTGGTAGAGGAATATAACGGCGGCTACCGCCTGGGCAGCCGTACCGCCGCCCACGAGGGCAATATGCAGTATCTGCAGTATTTCTCCGACCACTTCACCACCTGGGGTATGTATGCCGTCACCGACCGTGACGTCTTTACCTACCTATTCTACCCCTGCGCCAATACCCTCATTACAGACGGCGTGGTCAATGAGCCTCAGGCGGTCTTCGGCAACCTGCCTGCCGCCTATGCGGGCCAGAAGTACCTGCTCCACTTCACCGTGGACGCCCTTTTCGGCGTGAAGGAGCTGCAGGTCTTCCTGGGCGAGACGGAGCTGGAGTACAGCCTCTCCATGGATCGCTACACCGCCACCATCCCGGCAGAGTATATCCTGGGCGAGAAGCTCACCGTCACCGTCAAGGGCCTGGACAATAAGGACGTGCCCATCCTCTCCACCGTGGAGATCGAGGTTAAGGACGAGCCGGTCATCGTCTCCGTCAGCCCCATTGCCAATGCCCAGACCAAGGAGGATAAGCGCCCCGAGATCAGCGCCGTGCTGAGCAATGTGGGTGAGAAGCCCGAGATCCTCCTGACCCTCAACGGCCAGACCGTGGAGCATCGCTTTGCCGACAACAAGGTCACCTACAAGCCTGCCGCCGACCTGGCCGAGGGCCGCATCACCGTCACCCTCACCGTCACCCGTGCAGACGGCAAGTCCGTCTCCAAGACCTGGAGCTTCACCGTAGGCGAAGCCAGCTATATCCTGGCCTTCGGCCAGCTCCACTCCCATAACGGCGAATACTCCGATGGCTCCGGCACCCTCCAGGGGGCTCTGGACTACATCGCCTCCCTGCCCGAGAGCGCCAATGTGGACTTCGTGGCCTTCACCGACCACTCCAACTACTTCGATAAGTCCGGCGAGGCCAACCCCGAGGAGGCCCTCTATGACCTGAGCCTGGCCACCCCCTATGCCCAGGAGCGCTGGGGCACTTATAAGAGCACCATTGCCGAATTCAACAAGACCCACGAGGGCATCATCGCCATCGCCGGCTTCGAGATGACCTGGTCCGGCGGCCCCGGCCATATGAATACCTTCGTCACCGATGGCATCGTCTCCCGGAACAATACCGCCCTGAATAACAAGAGCGCCGATGCCGGTATGCAGCTGTACTACCAGCTGCTCTCCCGTCCCGAGGGCGTGGATTCCATCACCCAGTTCAACCACCCCGGCACCACCTTCGGCAACTTCACCGACTTCAGCTACTGGAACGAAGCCGTAGACAGCCGTGTGCAGCTGGTAGAGGTTGGTAACGGCGAAGGCCAGGTGGGCGGCAGCGGCTACTATCCCAGCTACGAGCAGTACACCCTGGCCCTGGACAAGGGCTGGCACCTTGCTCCCACCAACAACCAGGATAACCACAAGGGCAGATGGGGCAATGCCAACGAGGCCCGTGACGTGGTGCTGGTAGAGAGCTTCAGCGAGGAGGGCATCTACGAGGCCATCCGCAACTACCGTGCCTACTCCACCGAGGATAAGAACCTGGAGCTCTTCTACTATGTCAATGAGCTGCCCATGGGCACCATCATCGAGCAGGTTCCCGGCGAACTGACCTTCGATATCTCCCTCCATGACCCCGACAGCACCGACTCCACCGCCAAGGTCGAGCTCATCGTCAACTCCGGCAAGGTGGCTTACACCTGGGATGACCCCGAAGTCCTTTCCAAGGGCATCCTCACCGCCACCCTGAGCCCCGACTATTCCTACTACTATGTCCGTGTGACCCAGGCCGATGGCGACCTGGCGGTCACCGCCCCCGTCTGGGTGGGCGACGGCCTGAAGCTGGGCATCCGTGAGGTAGAAGCCTCCTCCTCCACCCCCGTCACCGGCGAGGAGCTGACCATCACCACCAGGCTCTATAATGACGAGGCCTCCGATGGCCTGGTCAAGAGCGTGGTCTATACCACCAACGGCTCCGAGGTTCTGGCTGTGGACAATACCGCCTACCTCCTCACCGCAGGCGAGACCCTGGATCTGACCTGGGCCTACACCCCCGAGCTGGCCAAGCTCACCACCATTACCGTCACGGTCATCGTGGAGCTGGAGGGCAAGGAGTATACCTTCTCCACCTCCCTGGAGCTGGATGTGCAGGATGCCTCCCGCATCACCTATGTGGCTGTGGACGGCTCCCACAATAACGAGTATGTCAGCGGCTACAATAAGGATCTGCTCAATAACTTCATCACCCTGGCCGCCTCCGGCGCCGTCCGTGTGGAGATCCTCTCCACTTCCGATGCGCTGCTGGCCGCCTGCGCCAACCCTGAGAAGTACAGCGCCATCGTGCTGAACGTCCCCTCCCGCCGCACCAATACGGCCAAGGACTACACCGAGGCGGAGATCGCTGCCATAGTGGCCTTTAATGAGGCCGGCGGCGCCGTGATCCTCACGGGCTCCGGCGACTCCAATGACCAGAAGGCCAATGCCACCCACATGGCCGCCACCCAGAATGCTCTGCTGGAGGCCCTGGGCTCTGCCCTCCGTCTCTCGGATGACGGCACCTACGAAGGTACCTCCTACAGCCTGCAGTTCGATACCTATGGGGAGAATGACTTCACCGAGGGCCTCAGCCAGCCCATCAGCTACTATGGCGGCTCCTCTGTCTACGCAGTGGATGCCGCAGGAAAGCCTGCCTCCACGCTCCCTGCCACCGTCCTGCCGGTGCTCTATGCCAACGAAAGCACCATCTCCAAGGATGCGGACGGCGACGGCCTGGGCGGCGACATCCCCAAGTACGGCCAGAACCGTCTGCTGGTCATGGCGCTGGAGCAGCAGGAGGGCAAGGGCATGATCTTCGTGGCAGGCGCAGCCTTCATGAATGACTACGACCTGAAGCTCCCCGCCGAAACCGGCAATAATGCCCTGACCCAGAAGCTGCTGGAGCAGCTCAACCCCCTGCAGATCGATACCATTGCCCAGGTTCGCTCCCAGAGCGAGGCGGGCTACAAGTTCACCATCCAGGGCACCGTCACCTCCAATGCCTCCGGCTATGATAAGGATACCGCTTTCTTCGACTGCATCTATGTCCAGGATGCCACCGGCGGCATCAACTGCTTCCCCGTGGCAGGGGAGTATAAGATCGGCGATGTGCTTCGCATCAGCGGCACCACGGACTTCTACCAGGGCGAGCCGGAGCTGCAGGTGCTGACCATCGAGGTCATGGGCTCTGCCCAGCCCGTAGAGCCCAGGGTCATCACCGCCTCTCAGCTCAATGACCGCTCCGCAGAGGGCCTCCTGGTCACCCTCAAGGGCCATGTCACCCAGATCACCCTGGCAAACGGCATTGCTGAGTCCATCTATGTAAAGGATGCGCAGGGCGACATCGGCCGCGTCTTCATCGATGGCTACATCACCGCCCAGAAGACCATCGAAGATCTGGAGGTTGGGGCCTACATCGAGGCCACCGGCATCGCCTCCTATGACGATACCTATGCCATCAGCCACGACAGCTATGCCCGTATCCGTGTCCGTGACCGCGGAGATATCATCTGCCAGGTCTGCGACCATGAGATCGTCATCCTGCCTGCAGTGGAGCCCACCTGCACCGAGCCCGGCCTCACCGAGGGCAGCTACTGCAGCCTCTGCGGCCTGGTCTTTGCGGAGCAGGAGCCCGTTGCAGCCCTGGGCCACTACGAGGTCATTGACCCCGCCTTCACCCCCACCTGCACCAAGAACGGCCTGACCGAGGGCAGCCACTGCGGTGTCTGCGGCGAAGTCCTGATCCCCCAGGAGATCGATCCGGCCCTGGGCCATCACTATGTGGATGGCAGCTGCGCCAACTGCGGCAGAGCCGATCCCAACCCCGATATCCACTATGTGGATGTCAGCAAGGATAGCTGGTACTATGCTGCGGTGCAGTATGTGTCCAAGCAGGATATCATGAACGGCATCGGCGGCGATCGCTTCGATCCCGAGGGCAACATGACCCGTGCCATGGTGGTCACCGTCCTGTGGCGTGTGGCAGGCGAGCCGGAAGCCGGGGAGAACGTCTTTACCGATGTGCCCGAGGCTGTCTGGTACACCCAGGCTGTGGCCTGGGCAGCGGAGACCGGCGTGGTCAATGGCATCGGCCAGAACCGCTTCGACCCCGAGGCTACGGTCACCCGTGAGCAGCTGGCCACCATCCTCTACCGCTATGCCAAGACCCGTGGCGAGGATGTCAGCGCCAAGGCAGATCTGACGGCCTTCCCCGATGCCGACAGCATCAGCCCCTATGCCGCCGAGGCTCTGTCCTGGGCCGTAGGCTGCGGCCTCATCCGGGGCGACAAGCAGGGCAGCACCCTCTATTTACTGCCCCAGTCCGGCGCTACCCGTGCCCAGGTCGCCGCCATCCTCATGCGCTACCTG
>JAFQCY010000057.1 GCA_017399355.1 Oscillospiraceae bacterium | reverse complement strand
TGATGGGCGATGTCTGCAAAGCGCTTAAAGTCGATGGCTCTGGGATAGGCGGAAGCACCGGCCACCAGGATCTTGGGCTTGTGGATCTCGGTGAGCTTGGCGACCTCGTCATAGTCGATGCGGCCGGTCTCGGGATCCACGCCGTAGGACAGGGCATTATAGATCTTGCCGGACTGGTTGGCGGGGGCGCCGTGGGTCAGGTGGCCGCCGTTGGCCAGGCTCATGCCCAGAATGGTGTCGCCGGGCTGGAGCAGGGCGGCGTAGACCGCCAGATTGGCCTGGGCACCGCTGTGGGGCTGCACATTGACAAACTCGCAGCCGAAGAGCTGGGTGGCACGGATAATGGCAAGGCGCTCGATCTCATCCACCACCTCGCAGCCGCCGTAGTAGCGTCTGCCGGGGAGACCCTCGGCATATTTGTTGGTGAGCATGGTACCCATGCAGGCCATGACCGCCGGGGAGGCGATATTCTCCGAGGCGATGAGCTCAATATTTCTGCGCTGACGGCGCAGCTCCTTGGCCATGAGGCCGCCGATCTCATCGTCGTACTGGCTGACAAATTCAATATTGGGGGCAAGATCGTGGATGTTCATGGTAAATCCTCCTTTAAAATGAGGGAGAAACGCAAAAAAATGAGTGCAGCCTGAAAAATCCGGCGACACTCATACAGATACTCCGCAAAAAGCGGAATAGTCCTCTGTCCTTTTGCCTGAGAGATTCGGCAGAAAACTGCCTTGCACCTTCGGCACTCAAGTCAATGAGCTTCTCCAGAGAACCCTCCACGGTTCGGTCTGTTTTCCTGAGAGCATTACTCCTTCGGAGGGCCTTGCGGCCGCTTTCCCGATCCGTTTCGACGGGTTTATTTCTTTCTGTTCTTATTATATCGTATTCCGCTGAAAATGCAATGGTTACTTTAACAGAATAAATCGCAAAACAATCTGCCTGTTCTGTGCAGATTAGACAAATTACGGCCGAAAATCTGCCGGTTTTTCCGATCTCTGGCCAAAATACCATTCAATGGCATCGGCAATGCGCTCGCAGGCATGGCCGTCGCCATAGGGATTGACCGCCTTGGCCATGGCATCGAAGACAGCAGGCTCGTCCAGCAGCTCCTTGGCCAGACGGACGATATCCGCATATTCCACACCGACCAGCTTCACCGTCCCGGCGGCAATGGCCTCGGGGCGCTCGGTCTCCCGGCGCAGCACTAAAACGGGCTTGCCCAGGGCGGGGGCTTCCTCCTGCAGGCCGCCGGAGTCGGTCATGACGAAGTGGCAGCGGGCCATGAGGTTGTGCATCTGCTCCACGTCCAGAGGCTCGATGAGGTGGATGCGCTCCACACCGCCCAGGTATTTCCCGGCGCACTCCCGCACGGCGGGACTCAGGTGGACGGGGTAGACAAATTCCACATCCTCATAGGTCTCGGCAATGTGCCGCACCGCACGGAAAATATCCTCCATAGGCTTGCCGTAGTTCTCACGGCGGTGGCAGGTCAGGGCGATGATGCGCTTATTCTCGAAATCCAGCGCATTCAGCTCCTCCAGGGCAAAGCGGAAGTTGGGCTGCACCGTAGTAGCCATGGCATCGATGACCGTGTTGCCGGTGATGAAGATCTCGCCCTTCACCGCCTCCTTGCGGAGGTTTTCCGCATTGGCCAGGGTGGGGGAGAAGTGGAGGGCGGCAATGTCGCCCACCAGGGTGCGGTTCATCTCCTCGGGGAAGGGGGAGTAGACATCGTAAGTACGCAGGCCGGCCTCAACGTGGCCCACGGGGATCTTGTGGTAGAAGGCTGCCAGAGCTCCGGCAAAGGTGGTGGAGGTGTCGCCGTGCACCAGGATCAGGTCGGGCTTCGCCTCCTCCAGCACGCTCTCCATGCCCAGGATGGTGCGGGTGGTGATGGAGGAGAGGGTCTGCTGCTTCTGCATAATGTTCAGGTCGTAGTCGCCCTTCAGACGGAAGATCTCCATGACGGAGTCCAGCATCTGGCGGTGCTGCCCCGTCAGGCAGCAGAGGCTTTCGATGCCCTCACGCCGGGCCAGGGTCTTGACCAGGGGTGCCATCTTAATGGCCTCGGGACGGGTGCCGAAGACGGACATGACTTTAATCTTCTTCATGCTGCTGCTCCTTCTCTTTCTCGTGCTGGGCTTCGATGTCGTGGTGGTGGCGGTTAAAGACCAGCAACAGACCAATGACAACCACAACGGCCAAGGCACCGGCAACGATCAGCACCTGGATAAAGCGGCGGCCGGTAAGGGTCACGGCAGCCAGACCCAAAATTGCGGTGAGCAAGTAGGCGATGGCTACGGTCTGCTTCTGGGAGAAGCCCATATCGATGAGGCGATGGTGGAAATGGCCACGGTCGGCATGCATGGGGCTCTGGCCGTGGGCCACACGGCGGATCACAGCGAAGCAAATGTCAAAAATGGGCAGGCCCAGCACTAAGAAGGGCACTGCGAAGGAGATAAAGGCATAGGTCTTAAAGAGGCCGAAAATGGAGATGGAGGCCAGGATAAAGCCCAGGAAATTGGAGCCCGTATCGCCCATAAAGATCTTGGCGGGGTTGAAATTGTAGGGGATGAAGCCCACGCAGCCGCCTACCACAGCTGCCAGCAGAATGGCGCTGACCATGGAATTGCCCTGGGGCACCAGCAGCAGCGCCACCACCAGCATAGCACCGGCGGAGATGGCGGATACACCGGCGGCCAGACCGTCCAGGCCGTCGATAAAGTTGATGGCATTGGTCATGGCCACGATCCAGATCACGCTGCCGCAGTAGCTCAGCCACAGGGGCAGCTGCCAGCCGAAGATCTGGTCAATGCGGCAGCCGTGGAGCACCACGATAATGGCGGCAATGAACTGCACCGGGAACTTGGCCAGGGCGGGCAGGGTGATGATGTCGTCCAGCACGCCTAAGATCAAAATCAGCACCGAGCCCAGCAGAATCCCCTGGAGCTTGGAATCGATCCTGGCGATCATGGGGACAAAGATCAGGGCAGAGACCAAAAAGCCCAGGAAAATGGCCAATCCGCCCATACGGGGGATGGGAACCTTGTGCATACGGCGCTCGTCCTTGGGGATATCCACCGCACCCACCTTATTGGCCAGGAACTTGACAAAGGGGGTCAAGCCCAAAGAGATTGCCGCTGCGCTGACCAGCGCCAAAGCGACCTTCCAGATGTAATTGGGATCTAACGTCATTTTTCTATCTCCCTTACTCACTTAGCGGGCAACGAAGCCCACCTTCTTATAAACCTTGCGGAGGGTCTTCTCTGCCACATAGGATGCCTTCTGAGCGCCCTCGGCGCAGACCTTCTGCAGATATGCCTTATCCGCCAGCAGACGGGTGGCCTCCTCACGGATGGGCCGCAGCAGCTCTACCACGCTCTCGCCGACGGCCTTTTTAAAATCGCCGTAGCCCTTGCCCACGAAGTCATTCTCGATCTGCTCCAGGCTCAGGCCGGTGGCTGCGGAGTAGATGGACATCAGGTTGGAGATGCCCTTCTTGTTCTCGGTGTCGAAGCGGACGCAGGACTCGCTGTCGGTGACAGCCCGCTTAAACAGGCGCATAATATCCTCAGGCTTGTCCATGAGGGTCACACGGCCGGGATCCTCGTCCTCGCTCTTGGACATCTTGGCCTCGGGGTTCACCAGGCTCATGATACGGGCGCCTACCTTGGGGATATAGGGCTCGGGCATCTTGAACACGTCGCCGTAGATGCCGTTGAAGCGCTTGGCGATGTCACGGGTCAGCTCCACATGCTGCTTCTGGTCATCGCCCACGGGAACAAGGTCTGCCTGATACAGCAGGATATCCGCTGCCATAAGGGCGGGATAGGTAAAGAGGCCGCCGTTGATATTATCGGCATTTTTTGCGCTCTTATCCTTGAACTGGGTCATGCGGCTCAGCTCGCCGAACATAGCATAGCAGTTTAAGACCCAGCCCAGCTCGGCGTGCTGGTGGACGTGGCTCTGGAAGAAGAGCACGTTTTTCTCAGGATCCAGGCCGCAGGCGATGTACTGGGCCAGCTGCTCCAGAGATCGGCGGCGGAGATCGGCGGGATTCTGGCGGACGGTGATGGTATGGAGGTCAGCCATAAAATAGAAGCATTCGAACTCCTCTTCTCTGCCCTTCCAGTTGCGGATAGCACCTAAATAAGAGCCCAGGGTCAGGTCGCCGGAGGGCTTGATGCCGGAGAGCATTCTCTTCTTGGGAGCGGATGCGCTTACTTCATTCATAATTGAGTCACACCTTTCGGGATAAAATCCTATAGTTTTACCATTGTAACCTACATCATAACATATTTCTGAAAAATAAGCAAGCATATCCGAGGGAAAAGTCAGCTGTGATGCTCCGTTTTTTCTTGCTCTTTACAAAAGGACAAAAATCAGATAAAATAAAGAAAACGGGAGGTGAGGTCATGGTGCTTTGCCAGGAGAAGCTGCGGCATTTGCTGGGGGAGGAAGTCCCAACGCTGCAGGTTTTGGAGGAGACCTCCTCCACCAATGCCCGATTGAAGACCTCTTTAGATCTGCCCCACGGCTCGGTTCTCATCGCCAGGCGGCAGACCGGCGGACGGGGACGGCTGGGGCGGCAGTTTGCCTCCCCCGAGGGCGGCCTTTACCTGAGCCTGCTGCTGAAGGCCCGTGTCCCTGTGGAGCAGCAGCTGCACCTGACCGCCATGGCGGCGGTGGCGGTGCGCCGGGGCATTGCAGCAGCCTGCGGCATCGCCCCTCAGATCAAGTGGCTCAACGATCTGCT
>JAFQCY010000056.1 GCA_017399355.1 Oscillospiraceae bacterium | reverse complement strand
CTATGCCATGCTGCTGCAGGATCCCACCCTCAGCGAGGCGGAGAAAAACGAGTATTTGGAGAAGATCCTCTTTAACACCCAGCGCATGACCGCCCTGGTGAGCAATGTGCTGACCCTGACCAAACTGGAGAACAAGGCCCTGGCGGATAGCTTTACGGAGTTCAGCCTGGATGAACAGATCCGTCAGACAGTGGTCTTTTTGGAGCGGGAGTGGGATGCCAAGGAGCTGCGTATTGATGCGCAGCTGGATGCGGTGCGCTTCTGCGGCAGCGAGAGCCTGCTGCCTCATGTGTGGTCCAACCTGCTGTCCAATGCCATTGTTGCCAGCGCTCCCGGGGGCTGCATCCGCCTGAGGCTGCTGGAGCAGACAGAGTGCGTGGTCTTCACCGTCACCGATGAGGGCTGCGGTATGCCCCGGGAGGTGCAGGAGCGGATCTTTGACAAGTTCTACCAGGCAGATCCCTCCCATAACAGCAGCGGCAACGGCTTGGGCCTGCCCCTGGTCAAGCACATCGTCCAGCTCTGTGACGGTATCATCGAGGTAGAGAGCGAAGAGGGCAAAGGCAGCACCTTCCGTGTCATCCTGCCCAAATAAGCAAAGGGACGGACGGGGAAGGAGGAAAGCGTAGGGGCGAACCCCTGTGTTCGCCCGTGGCACTGCCGAGCCGGCGAATGGTGAATCGTGAATGATGATGGTGTCGGCTGCAACCATGGGATTTGAAATAGAGTCAAATAGATGTTTCTCGGTCTGTGGCAGTTTCGTACAACACCGTAGGGCGGGGGCTTGCTCCCGCCGCCTCTGCTCCACCGGAGCAGAGGAAAACATCTCACAACATTGCACGAATTCGCCTTAGAGCGGCACAAATTCGTGAGTCTCTACCGCCAGCGGGAGCGAGCCCCCGCCCTACGGTGGTAATTGGTAGTGCAGCCAACAGTTCGGCAAATTTCTGTTTGACGGCATATCGCTTCCAAATCCGTGCCGTACACCTTCGTTCTTATTAGCTCTTAGCTATTAGTCCCCCAACAGACCAACAAGCTCCCCCTGCGAGCCCGCAGGGGGAGCTGTTTATACTTCATAGGGGAGCTTCAGGGGCGCTCCGTTCAGGACGGCCTCTCTCAGGGCTTCGCCCTCATAGCGGAGCTTCAGGGAGAAAAAGGGGATCTGCTTCTGCATCAGATCCAGGAAGATCTTGTCGCCCGCCCATTGGGGCAGCTGATGGAATTTCTCAAAGGGGATCCACTCCGGCACGCCCTCGTCGCAGTCCTTCTTCAGCGTGCCCGTAAAATCCCGGCTGTGGAAGAGGTGCATATACTCGCCCTCCCAGCGGTCGCTGACAAAGGTGACAATGCCGCAGTAGCGCCAGCTCCTCAGACTCAGGCCGGTCTCCTCCCGTACCTCCCGGAGCAGGCAGTCCTCGGGACTCTCGTTCTCCTCGAACTTGCCGCCGATGCCGATCCATTTATCCTGATTCATGTCCTGCTTTTTCTTGATCCGATGCAGCAGCAGGTAGCTGCCGTCCTGCTCCAAATAGCAGAGGGTGGTATTTTTCATAGTACCTCCTGAAAAAAGCCGCTGGATCAGCGGCTCTTTTTGGTATTCTTCGTATTCAGTATGATGTCCACAGCGCTGTGGAGGTTTTCGATGACGGTGTGGGTGCCGCCCAGGGCTTCCTCGCCGTCCAAGGACCAGGCCAGCTCTTCCCTGGACTCCATCTCCACCCGGGAAGAGGAGCAGAGGGTGAGCATGGGGGTATTGTAGTCCTGGGTGGTCAGGGCCAGCACGCAGTCGCTGAGCTCCAGGGGGTTATGGGGCTTGCGCACCAGCAGAACCTCAAAGAGACCGTCGTTCATATCCACCAGCTCCGGCGCCAGGGTCAGAATACCGGCCACGGAGGTGGAGTTACTGACAGCGCCGAAAATGTAGTCGTCCTCATAGACCGTGCCGTCTGCCAGGGTGACTCGCATATGGTGGCTGCGGATGGAGGCGACCTCCTTGATCCCGGCCAGGATATAGGCGAAATGCCCCAGGGCATTTTTCAGGCTTTGAGAGGTGGCGTAGGAGGCACGGGTAAAGGCGCCAAAGGAGGCAATATAGGAGAAATAGCGGTCATTGAAGCGGCCCAGATCCAGGGGATGGGGCTCGCCCTCGGCAATATCCCGGGCCGCCTGGAGGATATTCTTGGACAGGTGCAGGCTGGTGGCGAAGTCATTGGTACTGCCTGCGGGGATGTAGCTGATGGGGGTGGCCAGGCCGGTGGGCAGCAGGCCGGAGATCATCTCATTGAAGGTGCCGTCTCCGCCGATGCAGAGGATGCGGTCAAATTCACCGGCACGGCGGCGCACCACCTCGGTGGCATCGCCCCGGCTGGCGGTCACATAGACCGTCACATCAAAGCCGCCACGGTTCAGAATATCCAGGATCTGCACCAGGTAGCGGTTGGCCTTTTTCTTACCGGAATTGGGGTTGAGGATCAATAGGAGCTTCTTCATGGGGAAATGCCTCACTTCAGCAGGAACACGGCGGCGAGAATGCCCGCCAGGATCAGACCCATGACCAGGAAGAGGTAGAGGGTCTTGGTGCCGGGCTTGCGCACCTTAATGGGGACAATGAACAGGGCAGCGGTCAGGAGCATCAGAGCGCACAGCAGGCCGGGCAGCAGCTTCCGGCTAAAGAGCTCCAGGAAGATCTTGATATTGTCCACGGACATGCAGTATACGGCGATGATGGAGTAGAAGGTGGGGAAGATCAGAGCGGCGGAGGTAATGGGAAGGCCGGCATAGGTCTTGCGGGCTTCGGTGGTGCTCTTCTGGCGGAGCTCCTCGGTGACGTTGAAGTAGGCCAGGCGGATCAGACCGGCCAGCACATAGACCACGGCAGCTGCGCAGATGTACCAGGTGCAGCCCGTTACGGTTACGGCGATCACCGCAGGCAGCACGCCAAAGGCAACGATATCGCTCAGGGAGTCGATCTGGATGCCGAAGGCCTTTTCCTCATCGCTGCGGTTTTTCTTGGTGCGGGCGACCTTGCCGTCGAACATATCGCACAGGCCGCAGAAGAGCAGGCAGAGGGTAGCCCAGATGGGGTGGCCGCTGTAGGCGCAGGCCATGCCGCTGACGGCGGAGGCCAGGCTCATATAGGTCAGAATTACAGTATAGTCATAAAAACCGATCATATTATCTCTCTCCAAACAGTTGGTAGGATGTACAGCAGGATTCTCTTCCCATTATTATACCATATTCGTCAAGCCAGGGGAAGAAGAAAGTTGAGTTTTTTCAGAATTCTCCGCAGGCGTACATCAGGGCGGACAGGGCGCAGAGGGGAGCGGTCTCGCAGCGCAGGATCCGGCTGCCCAGGGTGCAGATCTTCAGGCCGGCATCGGCAGCCTGCTGCACCTCCTCGGTCTCAAAGCCGCCCTCGGGGCCGGTGAGGATGGCGGCGGTGGTGAAGGGGGCTGCTTCTATGGCGGCCCGGAAGGTCAGCTGCTCCTCATTCTCGTAGAAGCAGACCTTCAGCTCAGCCTCCGCTGCCCGTGCCAGGGCGGCCTTATAGGAGGGCAGGGCGATGACCTGGGGAATCCGCCCTCTCCGGGATTGCTCGGCGGCGGAGGCGGCGATCTTCTGCCAGCGCTCCAGCTTCTTTTTCAGGGACTTTTCATCGGGACGGGACACGCAGCGGGCCGAGGGGAAGCAGACGATCTCATAAGCTCCCAACTCCGTGGCCTTCTGGATCACATGCTCAAATTTATCGCCCTTGGCAAAGGCCATATATACGCTGCACCGCACCTTGGCCTCGCTGTCCGAGGGGCAGACGGCCTGCACCACCAGGCTGATCTGATTGGGGGCTACATCGGAGACGGTGCAGCGGTAATCGGTGCCCTCGGCATCGCAGACCGTGACCTCGTCGCCGTTTTTCAGCCGCAGCACCTTGGCGTGGGCAGCGTTTTCCCCGGTCAGCACCAGGAAATTCTCGTCCAGTTTCTCTTTGGGAATAAAAAATCGAGCCATGGAGACCCCTCCTTTTCCCTACCATTGTAGCAGAGAAAGGAAAAATCCGCAAGAGTGAAAAAAACACTTGACAAATTGGGAAAAAGGCTATACAATATTCAAGCAAATTGCATATGCGAGTGTGCTGGAATCGGTAGACAGGCACGTTTGAGGGGCGTGTGACAACCGTCGTGTGCGTTCAAGTCGCATCACTCGCACCAAGAAAAGACGATTGCATGAGCAGTCGTCTTTTTTTGCACATACCGGGAGGACATTATGAATCTGATCGACCTGATCATCACGGCCATAGCCCTGTCCATGGATGCCTTTGCGGTATCCATCAGCAAGGGGCTTTCCTGCCGCCGCTACCAACTGAAAAACAGCCTGATCACCGGCCTGTACTTCGGTGGCTTTCAGGCGCTGATGCCCCTCCTGGGCTTCCTGCTGGCAGACCTTTTTGCCGAGAGCATCCGTGCCTTTGACCATTGGATCGCCTTCGGCCTTATGGCCCTCATCGGCGGCAATATGATCCGTGAGGCCCTCAGCGGCGAAGAAGAGCAGATGGATGCCTCCTTTGGCTTTCGGGCCATGCTGCCTCTGGCTATCGCCACCAGCATCGATGCCCTGGCTACCGGTGTTTCCTTTGCCGTGGTCAATGCCAATATCTGGGCGGCCATCAGCCTCATCGGTGTGACGACCTTCCTCTTCTCTGCAGCAGGGGTGAAGATCGGCAATGTCTTCGGCGCAAAGTACCGTGCCAAGGCAGAGCTTGTGGGAGGCGTGATCCTGATCCTGATGGGTCTGAAGATCCTCATTGAGCATTTATCCGGCGCAGCATAGGAGAGAAACGATGGAATTATGGGATCTGTATGATAAAGAGCGCAAGCCCCTGGGCAAGACCCACATCCGTGGTGTCCCTCTGGATCGGGGGGAATATCACCTGGTGGTCTTCGTCTGGACCTTCAACAGCCTGGGCCAGGTGCTGATGACCAAGCGCTCTGCGGAGAAGCAGAGCTATGCGGGCCTCTGGGAGCATACCGGCGGCTCCGTCCAGGCAGGGGAGACCAGCCTGGAGGCCATTTTACGGGAACTCTGTGAGGAAACGGGCATCTATGCCACAGCGGAGGAGCTGCATCTGGCAGAGAGCTACCGCCGCAGCAACGATATCTGTGATATTTATTTTCTGAAGAAGGACGTTCCCCTGGAGGAGATCCGTCTGCAGCCGGGAGAGACCTGCGATGCCAAGTGGGTCACCAGAGCCCAGCTGGAGGAGATGATCGCCCGTGGGGAGGTCGCCAGACCCGATGCCCAGCGCTACCGCCAGCTGGGAAGCAAACTGAAGGACCTGCTGAAGTGAAGCGTAACAGAGGCTGCCTCAAAAGAGGCAGCCTCTTTGCGTTACCGAATCATGCTGCGGCGCTGATTTAGGATCTATATCCCGCCAAACAGAAATGTGCCGGTCTGTTTCGGAACTAACAACTAAGAGCTAAGGACTAAAAACTGAGGTGTGCCTTCGGCACGGATTTGGAATATTTAGCCCGTCAAACAGAAATTTGCCGAACTGTTTGCCTGCACCAAAGACCCCCTTGTTAAAGGGGGTCGG
>JAFQCY010000055.1 GCA_017399355.1 Oscillospiraceae bacterium | reverse complement strand
TTTGTGCGGCTGTTTTTGCCTCTGCATCATCCAATGCCTCAAAGTCGAGTTTGACTCCGCACCGGGGATTGCGCATATAGAGGGGATAATCGATCTGCAAGCCGGAATGAAGAAAACGCTCCAATCGCTCCATAGAAGGCGCTGCCTGTTTTTGCTGCTTCATGGTTCTCTCCTAATCCCTACGTTCAATTCTGTACTCCTCGCAATAGAAGTGGATCAGATCCTCCTCGAAATCGTGAATCTCGTAGAAAGCGTGCCTGCCCCAGCCGTCTTTTCTGTGGTCGATCAACTCAAAACCGTGGATCTCCGCCGGCATGGACAGTTGCCCTATGTGGAGGCAGGAGACATTGAAAAAACAGATCTCGTAAGTGATATTCTCACAGCTAACCTGCAAGCGTAACGCCAGCTGCTCCTCAGTCTGCTTTAGAAGCAATTCCAATATCCGGATTTTCTTTCCCTGAAGTGCCGTGATCATCACTCATTCCTCCTCCGGGCCGATGTATTGATCTTTTTCGAAGCGGCCTGCCCGAATTTGGCCGTCGGGGAGGGTCATGATGCCTTTGCCGTGACAGAGGCCGTCGTCACATTCGCCCTCGTAGTGCCTGCCGTCTGCGAAGTCCCACACGCCCTTGCCGTGGGGTTCGCCGCCCTCGTTCAGCTCGCCCTTGTAAACACTGCCGTCGGGATAGTATTTTTCTCCCGGCCCCACTGCGAACTTGTTGTTTTCAAAGTTGCAGATGAATCGGGTGCCGTCGGCAAGGGTGAACACCGCTTTGCCGTGGCGCTTGTCATTTACGTAAGGCCCTTCGTAAACATTGCCGCTCTTGTAGCGGGTGATGCAATGGGGGCCGTGGCGCTTTCCGTTCACAAATTCGCCCTCAAAATCGTGGGCAGGCGAGGTGTATTTGCCCTTGCCGTGGTGCTTGCCGAATTGCCACTGCCCCTCATAACGGACACCGTTGGCCTTGACCATGATGCCGTAGCCGTGACGTTGGTTGTCTTTCCATTGGCCCTCGTAGTGGTCGCCGTCCTTCCAATCCACCACACCGTAGCCTTCCCAGCCGCCCATTTTAAAGCCGCCCTCATAGCGGTAGCGGATGTACTCCCGCTTGCCCTGGCCGGTGATGTCAAACCAGCTGCAGGGGATAGGGGCGTTTTTACGGAAGAGCAGATGGCCGTTATGCCAAATGCCACGGTACTTTTTCCCCTTGCTGTCGGTGAAGCAGCCCCAGCCGCTGTACTTGCCCATGCGGCGAAATCCAACATAGCGCTCCCCGTTGGGGCAGGCAGTTATGCCCCAGCCGTGGGGATAGTCCTTCCGCCAGGGGCCCTCATAGGTGCCATAGTCGTGCCATTGCCGGTGACCCTTGCCCCAGAGCACGTCCTTCTTCCACCGGCCCTTGTAGGTGCCGCCCCAGCAATCGGTATACTCGCCATAGCCCCAGCGCAGATCCTTCTTCCATTGGCCCTCATAGCGTTCGCCTGTGGGCCAGGTCATAAGTCCCTGCCCCCGGCGCTGACCCTTTTGCCATTCTCCCTCGTAACGTCTTTGATCGGGCCAGGTCTGAACTCCCTTGCCGTGGCGCTTGTCATGCTCCCATTGTCCCTCATAGCGCATACCGTCAGGCCAGGTAAAAATGCCCTGGCCACAGCGCACATCGTCCTTCCATTGGCCCTCGTAGCGGCGGCCATCGGGCCAGGTATGTGTGCCGTGACCGCTGCGTACATTGTTGTGCCAGTAACCGGTGTAGACCATACCGTTCGGAAACTCCATGGTTCCCAGGCCGGAGCGCAGACCGTCTGCATAGCTGCCCTCGTAGCGCATACCGTCCGGCCAGCGGACGGATGCCTGACCGTTTTCCATGCCATCCCGGAACTCTCCCTCCCAGCGGTATCCGTTGGGATTTTCTACCGTCGTATGGCCATAGGCTGTGCCGAAATGATATTGGGTGTGGATTTCCGTGCCATCCGGGGAGAAAATGGTCATCTGCCCGTGGGGGAGGCCGTCCCGCCATTCTCCGTCAAAAATCCGCCCATCGGGATGCTGCCAGCGGCAGCGGCCGTGGAGCAAGCCCTGTTCATTTGTGGCTTGGGAATTGGTTTGTATGATGCGGAACATACTGCGTTCCTCCTTTAAAAGCCGGGAAAATGTCCTGCTATGTGGATAGGACGTTCTGCCTCCAGTTTACCACAGCCCGGAAGTCCTGTCAATCGTTCTGGAGAGACGTTTGTCGAATTGCTTTCTGGTTCCCGCAATAAAAAGGAGCGCTTGCCTTGCTTGCAAGCGCTCCCGGGATGCATTATTCAACGGTGACGGATTTCGCCAAATTGCGGGGCTTATCTACATCGCAGCCACGCTTCAGGGCAACATAGTAGGAGAAGATCTGCAGGGGGATCACGCTGAGGCTGGGCTGCAGCAGGGGGTGGGTCCTGGGAACCAGGATCACCCGGTCGGCGGCCTTCTTCAGCTTGCCTGCGGTCTCTTCGGTGGTCACAGCCAGGACATGGGCGCCTCTTGCCTTGACCTCCTCCATATTGGACAGAGTCTTCTCAAAGAGGGCCTCCATGGTGGCCAGGGCGATGACCAGAGTATCCTGCTCGATGAGGGAGATGGGGCCGTGCTTCAACTCACCGGCGGCATAGGCCTCGGAGTGGACATAGGCGATCTCCTTGAGCTTCAGGCTGCCCTCCAGGCAGGTGGCGGAGTCGGTATTTCTGCCGATGAAGAAGACATCGTGCTTCCGGCAAAGGGCTTCGGCATGGTCCTCGATGTGCTTTAAGCAGTCGCAGGTGAGCATCTGCTCCATAGCCTCGGGCAGCTGAGTCAGGGCCCGGTACATCTGCTCGTATGCCTCGCCGACCCAGGTGCCCAGCAGCTTGCCCATATACAGGGCGATGAGGTACAGCACGGAGAGCTGGGTGGAGTAAGCCTTGGTGGTGGCCACGGCGATCTCGGGGCCTGCCCAGGTATAGATCACGTCGTCGGCTTCCTTGGAGATGGCGCTGCCCACCACGTTGACAATGGCCAGGGTACGGGCGCCCAGGCTTCTGGACTCCCGGAGGGCGGCCAGGGTGTCGGCGGTCTCGCCGGACTGGCTGATGATGATCACCAGGGTGTCATCCCCCAGCACAGGCTCGCAGTAGCGGAACTCAGAGGCCAGCACGGGCTCTACGGGAATGCGGCAGGTCTTCTCCAGGATATACTTGCCCACGCAGCCCACATAGTAGGCAGAGCCGCAGGCCACGATATAGATGCGGCGGATATTGCGGAGGTAGTCCTCGGTGAGGGTCAAGCCCTCCAGGCAGACCTGGCCGTCCTTCATGCGGGGGTGGAGGGTATCCCGCAGCGCCTTGGGCTGCTCGTGGATCTCCTTGAGCATGAAGTGGGGATAGCCGCCCTTTTCCGCAGCGGTCATCTCCCAGGTGATGAGCTCGGGCTCCCGGACGCATTCCTCGCCCAGGGCATTATAGAATACGGCGGAGTCCTTGGTGAAGCGGACCATGTCGCCGTTATTCAGATAGACCACCTTGCGGGTGTACTTCAAAATGGCAGGGGCATCGGAGGCGATGAAGTTCTCGCCCTCGCCGAAGCCGAAGATCAGGGGGCTTTCCTTCTTCATGGCCAGGATGCTGTCGGGCTGGTCGATGCACAGGATGCCCAGGGCATAGCTGCCCACCAAGGTCTCTCTGGCACGGAAAGCTGCCTGCAGCAGATCGCCCTCCTCCTCGTAATACAGCTCCAGCAGGTTGGCAGCGACCTCGGTATCCGTCTCGGAGACGAAGGTCTTGCCCTGCTCCATAAGGTAGGACTTCAGGCTCTGGTAATTCTCAATGATGCCGTTATGTACCACGCAGATCTTGCCGTTGGTGGATACATGGGGATGGGAGTTGATCTGGGAGGGAGCGCCGTGGGTGGCCCAGCGGGTATGGCCAATGCCCATGGTGCCGGGCAGGGTAGTGCCGACCTCGGTCAGCTCGCTGAGGGCGGAGAGTCTGCCCTTGGTTTTCTCTACACAAAAACGGTTCTCGGCAAAAACGCAGATGCCTGCAGAGTCATAGCCTCTGTACTCCAATTTGGACAGGCCGTCCAGCAAAATGGGCGCAGCCTGCTGCTTGCCAAGGTAACCAACGATTCCACACATAATAAAAAACCTCCGTATGCCTTACGGGTTGTAATAACATACGGAGATTATAGCCGATTTATAGGTCAAAATCAACTCAAAATTTATATTTTTCTCTGATTCGGGAAAAGACAATAGGTTTTGGCTAATCCGCACAGAGGGCCTTCAGGCTGCAGGGTGGGGAGGAGAGGGGGCGTGCCCCCAGCTGCTGCAGCGCCAGGCAGCCCTCACTGCCGTCCGCAAACACATAGAGGGGGCTGCGGCAGTGGCGCAGATTGTCCGTAGAGCCCTGCCAGGTTCCCCCTGCGGTTTTGGCGCATTGAGCCACAAAGGTCAAGTGCCCTAAGGCATGGATATAGCGATTCCGCCGCAGGGCACGCTGGGCGGTAAAGAAGCGGTCATAGCCCTCATCGCTGACATAGAGGACATTTTCCTGCTTGGGGTACTCCTTCAGCGTATCCGGCACAAAGGCGATGACCTTTCCCCCGGCGGCCAGACAGGCCTCCTGGACAATGGAGTCGATGCCCCGGGCATTTCCGGAGACCAGGACGAAGCCCTCCTCGGCGATCTGCGTTCCCAGATCCCGGGCAAAGGCGGCATTTTCCGCCTCCGGATCCCGGGAGCCCACCACGGAAACGGCAGGGGAGAGGAGCAAATCGGGGTCTCCCTGGCAAAACAGGACGGGGGGCATATCCCGCTGCATCTGCTCCAGGCGCAGCGGGTAGTCTGCGTGGCCCGGCCAGAGCGGGATGATCTCCGGCTCTGCCAGGATATAGTCCTCCAGAGCCTTCTGACGATCCAGCAGCTGCGATACCCGCAGACGAAATTCAGCGCTGTAGCCCAAAGCATCCAGGGTATCCCAGCTCAGGGGTATATCCGGATAGAGGCGCAGGGCCTCCGAAAGCTCATAAAATTCCCTGGGGCTCAGGGGATGCACCGTCTGCCCCAGCTGGCAGCAGAGCATCAGCCGCTGGGCGATCTCGATCTGAGCCATCAGAACTTTTTCCGGGGACGGGGCTTCTCCTGCTCCGGTGCGGGGACCAGGCAGCCGTACTCGTCAAAGATCATGGGGGTAATGTGGAATTCGGAGAATTTGGCGATCTCGTCCAATTTCGCCTGCTCCGGGAAAGAGCCGATCATGGTAAAGGAGATGCCCTTTTTCCGGGCACGGCCCGTTCTGCCGATGCGGTGGATGTAGTATTCGTTCTCATCGGGAACGTCATAGTTGATCACGCCGTCTACATCATCCACGTCAATGCCACGGGAGGCCACGTCTGTGGCAATGAGCACGGGGAGCTTCCCTTTGCGGAAGGCGGCCATGGTCTTTTCCCGGGTGGCCTGCTTGATGTCGCCGTGGAGACAGTCGGCCTGAATGCCTGCCCGGCGCAGATCGTCCGAGAGGTTCTGGCACATGACCTTGGTGTTGCAGAAAATGATCACCCGTTCAAAGGCTCCGGAGCGCAGGATCCGCAGTACCGCCTCCTCCTTCTCCAGCCGGGGCACGGCGATGGAGTACTGGTCGATATCGGGCTTGCTCTCCTGGGTGGGGGCTACGGTGATCTCCACCTCATCCCGCTGGTACATCCAGCTGACGGTCATGACCTCCTGGGAGATGGTGGCGGAGAAGAGGCCAAGGTTCTTGCGGTTCTTGATCTTGTTGAGGATCTTGGTCACGTCGTCAAAGAAGCCCATGTCCAGCATACGGTCGGCCTCGTCCAGGACGACGGTCTTGATCTGATCCAGGCGCAGGTTCTTGCGGTTATAGTGATCCATCAGACGGCCGGGGGTGGCGACTAAGATGTGGGGGTGGGCCTTCAGGGCCTTGATCTGGGGTTCCATGCGCTGGCCACCGTAGACCACGCTGACCCGTACCTCCTTCTTCTGAATGAGCAGGCCCTTTAATTCATCGGCGATCTGCAGCGCCAGCTCACGGGTGGGGGCTAAGATCAGGCCCTGCAGGGCCTCGCTCTTGGGATCCACATGCTCGATCATGGGGATGCCGAAGGCAAAGGTCTTGCCCGTGCCGGTGGGGGCCTTGGCGATCACGTCCCGCCAGGCCAGAAGAGGCTCAATGGCCAGAGCCTGCACCTGGGTGGGGGCTTCTACACCCTGGGCCTGCAGTGCGGCCAGGATCTCCTGGCTGACACCCATATCCCGAAACGTTTTCTTGATTTCTTCCATAATGCGATGTTCCTTTGCTGATACTATTATAATATAGGATGTTCTTCGATGTACTTGTCCAGAATAGCGGCTGCATCGTAGCACAGCCGGCTGCAGGGGCGCTTCTTGTAGTAGTGCTCCGTCCGGGCCTCGGGAGCGCCGCCGGGGGTGGTGGAGACACCCTCCAAAAGCTCCCGGCAGATATAAGAGCCGTGCTGCGCCTGAAATGCTCCGGCCAGCTCCCGGATCCGGGCATAGTGCTGGGCCTTGTCCTCCTGGGAGGAACCCTCCTCTGTGCCGTAGAGCAGACCGGCGGCCATAAACATACCGCTGACCGCACCGCAGACCTCACGGAGCCGCCCCATGCCGCCTCCAAAGGAGGAGGAGAGCCTCAGGGCGGTGGACTTCTCCAGACCGGTCAGGTCGGAAAAGGCCAGGAAGACCGCCTGGGCGCAGTTGTAGCCCTGCTCAAAATAGGCTTTCGCCAGTTCGGGATGGGTCATAGCTCCGCCCCTCCCTTCGGGAAAGAAATGCCGTTGAATTTCATCATATAGCGCAGGGGATAGTAGCCCTGCAGATAGTTCTTTTCGTACCACTCATAGGTGGCCTCCGGCAGCTGCCGCAATTCCGGTGCCTCGCAGCGGAACAGCTCAAAGGTGGTCTGATCTCCGCTGATGAGGGCGGCGATCAGTTCGATCTCCCCCTGGGCGGCCAGACGGTCAAAGCAGGCCTCCATCAGGGTCACGCAGATCAGCTCCTCCCGATCGCCACGCTGCTCCTTTGTCCCGAACCAGTAGAGGAAATCCGCCTGGGTAAAGGCCTTTCTGGCTGTCACCAGGGCCAGCTTCTGGAATTCCTCCTCTGCTCCACGCTTCAGCACGTCAATGAGATACTTTAGCAGCTTCTCGTCCAGGCAGCAGCAGTCCAGCAGCACCTCATAGGCGCTGCGGGGGCCATCCGGCTCGTCAATTTGGGGCGGTGCGCTGGGATCCGCCTCCTCCTCTGCCGGTGCTTCCTCCATGGCGGCAAAAAGATCCGCCGGGTCAAAATGATCAAAAAGATCTTCGGGCAAGGTGGTACCCTCCCGCTGGGCACAGGCACGGACAAAGGCTTCAATGCCCACACCGGCGATCTGCTCCTGGAGTTGGGCTGCACGGCGCAGAGGCTCCTGCTCCGTCAAGTGAAAGCCCTCGGGGGCTTCCAGTCTGCCCTCGCCAACGGCCTCTAAATAGGTAAAATAGTAATCGGTCCACTTCATTTTCTTTCACCTCTCAGGGAAATTATAGCGCATCGGGACACAAAATGCAACTATCTTGACAGATTGCTTCTGTTGCGGTATAATAAATGAGAATTTTATTAAAAGGTAAGGGTGAAACACATGAAAATCCGTATCACTGCCGATAGCACCTGTGATCTTTCCAAGCAGCAGATCGAAGAAAACAACATCCGTATCATCCCCCTCATCGTCAACAAGGACGGCCAGAGCTATTATGACTGCGTGACCATTCAGCCTGCGGAGATCTTTGCCCATGTGGCCAATGGCGGCGGCCTCTGCTCCACCTCTGCAGTCTCTGTAGGTGACTACCAGGATATTTTTGAAGAAGAGCTGAAGAATTATGATGCCGTGATCCACGTCTCTCTGGGCTCCGGCTTCTCCGTGACCCACCATAATGCGGTGCTGGCAGCAGAGGAAATGGACAATGTCCGTGTTATCGACTCCCGTAACCTCTCCACCGGCCATGGCCATGTGGTGCTGCAGGCCTGCAAGCTGGCCAAGACCATGGAGGATCTGGATGCCATCGAGGCAGAGCTGAAGGCTTTCGCCCCCCGTGTGGATGCCAGCTTCCTCTTAGACCGTCTGGACTATATGGTCAAGGGCGGCCGCTGCTCCATGGTCGCCGCTCTGGGTGCCAACCTGCTGAAGCTGAAGCCCTGCATCGAAGTCATCGATAACAAGATGGTAGTGGGCAAGAAGTACCGCGGCAACTATGCCAAGAGCATGGGCAACTACGTCCGTGCCCGTCTGGAGGGGGCTACCGATCTGGTGGATGACCTGATCTTCATCACCCATACCCCCGTCAGTCAGGAGATTTTGGATACCGTCCGCGGCGCTGTGAAGGAATACGGCAGCTTTAAGGAAGTGGTAGAGACCACCGCCGGCTGCACCATCTCCTGCCACTGCGGCGAGGGCTGCCTGGGTGTCCTCTACGTCCATAAGGGAAACAAGTAATCTCGTAGCTCCCACAGAAGGATGCGTAAAACCTTCTGTGGGAGTTTTTTGTTCCTATATGTGCCGTAGACAGGCCGGTTCTCAGGCTCTGTTTTTTGGAATTTGCAGAAATTTCCCGCAGATTATAGTTGTATTTTTCCGGGGCTTGTGATAGATTTAATGGTGGAGAAAAACGTGCCCACCCTCTGCGGCACGTCTACCCTACAGCATAGAGAAAGGACTTTATCCCGTGGATCAGTACAAGAATTTCGGCTTCCGGCATAAGGCCGGTATCATTATGCCCGTAAGCAGCCTGCCCGGCGAGTACGGCATCGGCAATTTCGGCAAGGGCGCCCATGATTTTATTGACTTCCTGGCGGCCACCGGCCAGAAGGTCTGGCAGGTTCTGCCCCTGAACCCCACCTCCTTCGGTGACAGCCCCTATCAGTCTCCCGCCTCTGCCGCAGGCAACCCCTATTTCATCGACCCCGAGCTGCTCATGGAGCAGGGACTGGTGACGGAAGAGGAATTAAATTCCCATCGAAACGTTTCCAGCCGTGTGGACTATGGCTGGCTGTTCCATACCCGTTATCACCTTTTGCGCCTGGCCTTCAGCCGTTTCACCCCCGGCGATGACTATTACGCCTTCCTCAAGGCCGAAGGCCATTGGCTGGAGGACTATGCCCTTTTCATGGCTCTGAAGGGGCACTACAACAACTGCCAGTGGACCCTCTGGGACGAGGAGCACCGCAACTACCACAAGGCCCTGAACCACAAGGGCGAGTTTGACGGCGAGATGAACTTCTGGCGCTGGAATCAGTATGAGTTCTCCCGTCAGTGGAATCTGGTGCGCAAGCACGCCGCCGAGAAGGGCATCCTGATCATCGGCGATATGCCCATCTATGTGGCCCACGACAGCGTGGATGTCTGGTCCGCACCGGAGCAGTTCCTCTTAGACGGCAACTATAACCCCACCGTGGTGGCAGGCTGTCCGCCCGATGGCTTCTCTCCCGATGGCCAGCTCTGGGGTAACCCCATCTACAACTGGCAGCTCATGGAGCAGCAGGGATTTAGCTGGTGGCTCCGCCGCACCCAGCTGGCTTACCGTCTCTTCGACATTCTCCGCATTGACCACTTCCGTGGCTTTGCCGGTTACTTCAACGTGCCCTATGGCGAGGCAACTGCCCGCAACGGCAAGTGGGATTCCGCACCCGGCATCGCCCTCTTCCGCACCCTCCGTCAGGCCTGCCCCGATGCCAAGGTCATTGCTGAGGATCTGGGCTTCATCACCCCCGATGTGCTGGAGCTTATGGAGGATACCGGCTTCCCCGGCATGAAGATGCTCCATTTCGCCTTCTACGAAGAGGACAGCGACAACCTGCCCCGTATGTACACCACCGATAACTGCGTGGTCTACTCCGCCTCTCATGATTCCGACTGCAGCTGCTCCTGGGTGCAGGAGATCCACGGCGAGGCCGCCGAGCGCTTCTGGCGTGAGTGTCCCCACACCGAGGGTCAGCATCGGGTCTATGACCTCATTGAGTTTGCCTTCCGCAGCCGTGCCAACCTGGCTATGGTACCCCTGCAGGACTATCTGCTGCTGGATAACAACCGGGGCCGCATGAACATCCCCGGCGCAGCCGAGGGCAATTGGGGCTGGAAGGCCGATCTGCACTTCGATACCCCCGAGCTCCGCAGCCTCATCCTCTCCCTGACGGAGAGAACCGACAGAAAGTAATAAAATTTACATATAAGGAGAAAAGCTATGAAGAACGCAAAGAAACTCATCGCATTGCTCCTGGCAGCCGTAATGCTGTTTTCCCTGATCCTCACAGCCTGCGGCGGTGACACGGAGCCCACCGAGACCGAACCCAGCACCACCCAGCCCACCGAGACGGAGCCCTCCACGGAGCCGTCCACCGAGCCTGCCACCGAGGAATACACCGAGCCCATTCCCGATGGCCACAATCAGGTCACCTTCTACTGGTACTACGACGGCACCTACGAGAACTGCGATATGTGGATCTGGTGGGGCGATGTGGCCGGTAAGGGCTACCTGTTCCACGAATGTGAGTACGGCGCAAAGGTCATTGTCAATGTCCCCGAAGGCATCGACGAGATCGGCTTCATCGTCCGCAGAGACTGCTCCGAACCCGGCGGCAGCTCCTGGGGCTCTGCCACCAAGGACTATGAGCAGGATCGTTTTGCCGTGATCGAGGGCAAGGAGACCGTGATCTACCTGCAGCCCGGCGACCCCGCACAGTATTTCAGCAATGATGGAGGAAAAACCCTGGATATGGCAAAGAAATTCGCACTGGCCGGCATGACCGACGAAAATCAGATCAAGTATTCTATCACCCCCAAGACCACCATCACCGACCTCAGCCAGGTCAAGGTCTACGAGGGCGACCGTGAAGTGGAAGTCCTCAGCGTTTCCACTCTGGGCAGCGAGTCCACCTCCGGCTATGTAGAAGTGGCCGAGAGCCTGGATCTGTCCAAGAACTACCGCATCACCATCGAGGGCTATGGCGAGAAGGCCGTTGTCCCCACCGATATTTTTGACAGCCAGTATTTCGCTGACAACTATCACTACGACGGCGACGATCTGGGCGCTGTGATCCACGGCGGCGAGACCACCTTCAAGGTCTGGGCTCCCACCGCTTCCATGGTAGTCCTGAACCTCTTCGAGGCCGGCGACGGCGTGGAGGCTTACAAGTCCGTCGAGATGACCCGTGGCGACAAGGGTGTCTGGGAGCATACCGAGGCCTGCGGCCACGGCACCTACTACACCTACACCGTAACGACTTCTGTCGGCACCCAGGAAGCCGTTGACCCCTATGCCAAGGCAGCGGGCCTCAACGGCAACCGTGGCATGGTTGTGGATCTCTCCCTGACTAACCCCGAGGGCTGGGAAGGCCACAAGGAGCCGGAACAGATCGACCACTACTCCGAGGCTGTGATCTGGGAAGTCCATGTCCGTGACTTCTCCAACCGCATCGAGTCCTCCCAGTACAAGGGCAAGTACCTGGCCTTCACCGAGACCGGCCTGGTCAACGAGCACGGCGTAGCCGTGGGCGTGGACTACCTGAAGGAGCTGGGCATTACCCATGTGCATCTCCTGCCTGTCTATGACTACGCTACCGTGGACGAGTCCACCCCCGAGGACGAGTTCAACTGGGGCTACGATCCCAAGAACTACAATGTCCCCGAAGGCAGCTACTCCACCGATCCCTACCACGGCGAAGTCCGTATCAACGAGTTCAAGCAGATGGTCAAGGCCCTCCACGAGGCCGGCATCTGCGTGATCATGGACGTGGTCTATAACCACACCCACGATGCCAACTCCTCCTTCAATAAGATCGTTCCCTATTACTACTACCGCTACACCTCCACCGGTGCCAACTCCTCCGCCAGCGGCTGCGGCAACGACACCGCCTCCGAGCGCTATATGTACGGCAAGTTCATGGTAGACTCCACCTCCTACTGGATCAAGGAGTACAACTTGGACGGCCTGCGCTTCGACCTGATGGGTCTGCATGATGTCGAGACGATGCAGGAAGTGGAGACTGCTGTCCACGCCATCAACCCCAACGCCATCATCTACGGCGAAGGCTGGACCATGGGCGCCACCATCGATGGCAGCGCACAGGCCAACCAGCCCAATATCAGCCAGATCAAGCCCACCGGCGAGGGCATCGGCGCAGTTGCCGTCTTCAATGATGTCATCCGTGACGGCCTGAAGGGCAGTGTCTTCGAGAAGACCGCCAAGGGCTTCATCAGCGGCGCTGCCAACGCAGCCACCATCGCCGATGTGGTATTCAGCCTCTCCGGCGGCCGTGGCGTCAGCCAGGGCTGGATGGT
>JAFQCY010000054.1 GCA_017399355.1 Oscillospiraceae bacterium | reverse complement strand
ACCAGCGAAACCAGCTGGCTTTGGGATATCAATTTCGACCTGCTCTGCTCAGATAAGCTGCAGAAGGTTTACCTCTGCGGTAAGTATTGCTATGACCTGGCTCTCCGTCTGAGCTTCAGCAAGGTGCCCCAGGAAAAGATCTGTATTTATGAGGATATCCTTGCAGCCTGTAACGATCTGAAGGCCCAGGGCTCTGAGCAGCTCTATGCGGTGACCTGCTTCTCCGACAAGGATAAGTTCATGTCTCAGACTCAGAAAAAGGAGGCTACGGTATGAAGCTGAAGTTATTGCACCTCTATGGCGATACGCTGAATCTCTACGGCGAGTACGCCAACATGGAGATCCTGGCCCGCAGCCTCCGGAATCTGGGCCATGAGGTCCAGGTGGACGAGCTCCATCTTGGAGACGAGAAGGAGATCAGCGGCTATGACCTTTACTACATGGGGGCCGGTACGGAGCAGAGACTGAAGCAGACAATCCCTGCCCTTTTGAAGTACAAGGAGACCCTTCAGAAGGCTTTGGATGCCGGAAAAGTTCTGCTGTTCACTGGCAATGCCTGTGACCTCTTGGGTATATCGCTTACGGATAGCGAAGGGAAAACCTACCCCTGCCTTGGGTTCAGCACTTTTGAAAGCGTAGAGGGTAAGCGCCGCATTACCGGCGACTGTGTTGGCACAATGGATGGTGTTGAGGGCGACCTGGTAGGCTTTATCAACAAATGCTCTGTGAGCAAGAATGTGGATCGGCCTCTGATCTCCCTGCGGATGGGCTTCGGCAACGAAAAGTCCTGCGGCGCCGACGGCTTCCGGAATGCCAACTGCCTGGGCACCCATGTCACCGGCCCTATTCTGGTGAAGAACCCGAAACTCTTAAACTATATCCTCAGCCTTCTTTTAGGGGAAGAAACCGCAGCCATTCAGAATGAGTATGCGGAGAAAGCCTACGAGATCACCCACCGAGCCCTCCTGGCCCGGATGGAGAAGAAATAAGAAACGCACGGATCTGCGCCTGCAGATCCGTGCAATTTTTTAGAATTGGATGACCCCCTGGAAGAGCAGGATCACAAGAATGCAAATTATCAGCACCAAAGAGGCGATCACCCAAAGCAGAACCTTGCTGCCCGTTTTGACGGTGGCGGTAGAGGTGCTCTTGGGGAATAGGCGTGCCCCTCGCAGACCTGTGACCAAAGGACGGTACAGCAGCAGGCTCAGTGCGGCATTCAGCGTGCCCTTCAGCAGATTGAAGGGGAGGAACACCGTAGGAAGAATTGAGGCAACGTATTCCCTGGAGGTGTCCATATACAGGGGAGTCAGGATGTAATTCCAGAGCAGCATGACGATCACCATGCAAACCGTACCGAGGATCACACCGAGCACAGCGCCGGAGAGGGTATGCTTCCTGCGGTAGATCATGGCGGCGGTGCAGGCGAAGGCACAGCTACTGAGTACATTCATGGCAAGACCGATGATGCCGGTGTCGCTGACAGTAAACATCTCGATGAGAGACACCACCAGAGATACCGCAAGAGCGGAGAATGGCCCGTAGAGGAAGCCGGCAAAGGTGATGATCACGTCCTTTGGATCATACTTCAAAAATGCCACAACGGGAATCCGCCCCACCATCATGACCACATAGGACAGCGCTGCCAGAACAGCAAGCACGCTGATTTTTTTGATTCGACTGTTTTTCATGGCTACCTCCAAAATAAAATGCCCGAAGGAAGCTCCTCCGGGCAACATGATGCAAAAGGGATGCAAAAGCATCGTATTCTTCTCCCATCCAGACTATACTGTCGGTTTCGGAATTGCACCGAATCCTGCGCCAAAAGGCGCTTGCGGACTATACCGCCGGTCGGGAATCTCACCCTGCCCTGAAGAATCTATGAACTTAAGCTCATTATATATTGGAAAATGGAAAATAGCAACTCTTTTTTTTACGGATCTCCTGTGCTATAATGAATCAGGGCTCAGAGGCTTCGGTTGGTTCTGCGGACTCCGTTTCAGAGGGCTCGGAATTGCTTGGATCTCCGGTGCTTTCCGTGCTTTGCTGGGGATCCTGATTGTTTGGTGCCCGGAAGCCGTGGATCAGACCGTCTGTAGCGGTATCCGTTACATCACCGCCAATGATATAGCCCTCGTGTACCAGCACGGTAGCGTAGACTTTGTCTGCAGCATCCGGGTAGTTCAGCACTTCATAGACATAGCGCATGACTTCTTTGCCGGCGTAGTCTGTCAGGTCAAAGCCCTGACTTTTCTGCAGATCGTTATATCTGGCGAAGACGGCATTGTCAGCGGTATCGGGGATCTTGACCTTCTGGGACTCCGTGGGCATGGCGTTTACACTCCACCCATATGTGGCAAGATAGGCAAGACGCTGGTCATTGGTGCCGCCCTCCGGCAGGGCACTTGGGCCGCCATCGCCGGAAAGAACCAGCAGCACGATCAGCAGTACCGCCGCCAATAGGATCAGCCCTGCGGCAATAAGCTTCGGTTTTGAAAGTTTGGCTGTCAGGACAAACATAAAAATAATCCCCCCGTAATGTGATTGTGTAATAAACTGTATGTCCCATAGAGGAAAATTATACCATTGGAGTGATCATATGCAGCGATTGGATCGATATTTATCCGAGGCCGGTGTAGAGTCCAGAAGAAAGATCAAGGAGGTTGTCCGGGCCGGACGGGTCAGCGTAAACGGGACCGTGGTCCGATCTCCGGAGAGCAAGGTCGATGAGACCAAGGATGAGATCTGCCTGGATGGCCAGCATATCTCAGCAGCCCCAAAGCGTATTGTGCTGATGATGCACAAGCCCGCAGGCTGTGTCACAGCAGCGCGAGATCCGGAGTTTCCTACTGTGATGGAGTATCTTCCGGATCCTTATAAAAAACTGATGCCCGTAGGCCGCCTGGATAAGGAGACGGAGGGACTTCTTCTCTTTACCAATGACGGTGATCTGGCTCACCGCCTTCTTGCGCCCAAGAGCCGTATTGAAAAGACCTACTATGCCGAGCATCTCGGCATAGCCGGTGAAGCGGATATCGCTGCGTTCCAAGAGGGCTGTGTGCTGAAGGATGGCACTTGCTGTCTGCCTGCGGGCTTGGAGATCATAGCGGAGGGGAAGTGCCTTGTTCGGGTGATGGAAGGGAAGTACCATCAGGTTCGGCGAATGCTTGCAAGTCGTGGACTTCCGGTCAGCTACCTTCGTCGAATTGCCGAAGGCGGAGTGCAGTTAGGTGACCTCCCCTGCGGAAAGACACGTGAACTTACAGAATGCGAAATAGAAAGTTTGGAATCTGTTCAATTTGACGAAAATTTTTTGGACTGATTCTCAAACAATTTGAACAAATTTTTTAGACTACTTTGTAAAGATTGACGAAAAAATAGCAATATTTCATAAAAATCTATCTTCGAAATGAAATAAAATGTCTAAAAACACTTGCTTTTTGTGGAAAGATGCTGTATGATTGTATCAGAATTTTGCCGAATGTGGGCATTTTTCCAAAAGGGTAAGGAGGACGGCTTATGTCGAGTCGTATTTTTCAGAGTATTGTAGAGCAGCTTTCCGAAGCTTCTCAGAGCACCATCGGCGTGATTGATGCAGACGGCACTGTGATCTCCGCCGGCGATATGTCCTATCTTGGTGAGCGTTGGCTGGATGCAGCATCCCTGATCGCCTCTGATCCGGAGCGCATTGTGTGTCATGAGGGCAAGACCTTCCTCGCATTAAGCGGATGGGCTCCCACCTATGGCTACAGCGTCTTTGTGGTCGGTACAGATGCGCAGGCAGCCGCCCTGTGCCGCACCTCCCGTGTGTGTCTTAATTCCACCAAGACCCACTACGAAGAGAAGCATGACAAGGGTACCTTTATCAAGAATATTATTACCGATAACATCCTCCCCGGCGATATCTACATCCGGGCAAAGGAACTGCACTTCCAGACCGATACCCCCAGAGCGGTATTTCTGGTCCGCCAGAAGAGCAGAGCCGATGTTGCGGTTGTGGAGCTGCTGCAGAGCATGTTTGCAGACCGCCAGCAGGATTTTGTCATTAATATCAATGAGTCCGATATTGCAGTCGTCCGCCAGGTTTCTCCCGATACGGAGGGAGAAGAGCTTACCCAGATTGCCAAGTCCATCGAGGAGCGCCTGAAAGCAGAGCTCTTTGCCCGCACGATCATCGGCATTGGTACCATTGCCGAGCATTTGGTTGAGCTGGCCGATGCTTACAAGGAAGCCCAGGTTGCCATTGAGGTAGGCAAGGTCTTTGATACGGAGAAGACTGTCATCAATTACGAGAATCTCGGCATTGGCCGCCTGATCTACCAGCTGCCGACCACCCTCTGCGACATTTTCCTGTCTGAGGTTTTCAAGAAGAATTCCATTGACTCTCTGGATCAGGAAACGCTCTTTACCATCAATATGTTCTTCGAGAACAGCCTCAATGTCTCCGAGACCTCCCGCAAGCTCTTTGTCCACAGAAATACGCTGGTCTACCGTCTGGAGAAGATTAAGAAGCTCACCGGTCTGGATCTCCGTGAGTTTGACGATGCAATTATTTTCAAGGTTGCGCTTATGGTCAAAAAGTACCTCTCCTCCCGTGAGAACAGAATGATTTAAGAATAAGGATAGATACATATGATAGATCTGATCAATGTCACCAAAACCTATGAGACCGGAACCCATGCGCTCAATGGGATCAATATGCATATTGACGACGGCGAGTTTGTTTTTCTGGTCGGTCAGTCCGGCTCCGGCAAGTCTACGATTATCAAGATCCTGACGGCTGAGCTGAAGCCCACCTCCGGATCGGTGCTGGTTAACGGCTATAAGCTGGAGTCCATCAAGCGCAAGGCTGTCCCTTATCTTCGCCGCACTTTGGGTGTTATCTTCCAGGATTTCCGTCTCATCGAGAATAAGACGGTTTATGAAAATGTTGCCTTTGCCATGCGTGTGATCGGTGCTTCCGGCAAGGAGATCAAGAAGCGTGTGGCCTACGTCCTGGAGCTGGTTGGCCTGGAAAATAAAGCACGCCGCTATCCCAATGAGCTCTCCGGCGGCGAGCAGCAGCGTGTTGCCATCGCCAGAGCGCTGATCAATAATCCTACGATGATCATCGCCGACGAGCCCACGGGCAACTTAGACCCCTCCCGCTCTTTTGAGATCATGCTCCTTCTGGAGAAGATCAATGCGCTGGGCACCACGGTTATGGTGGTCACCCACGAGAAGGCTCTTGTAGATCGCTTTAACAAGCGTGTCGTTTCTATCGATGCAGGCGTTGTTGTCAGCGACGGATTGGATGGGTATTATAACTATGAAGCATAATAACATTGGATACTTATTTGGCGAAGGCATCCGTGCCATGTTCAAGCATGGCTTTATGTCCTTCGCAGCCATCTGCATTACGGTGGCCTGTCTTGTGATCGTCAATAGCTTTGCCCTCATTGCTTACAATCTGAACCTCATCGTGGAGGACGTTCAGAAGGAGACCCGCATCGTGGTCTGCATCAATGAGAATTATAATGAACAGGAAGCCCATTCCGTTGGTTCTGATATTAATCTTCTGGATAATGTCGCCGATGCAAAGTTTGTTACCCGTGCGGAAGCGCTGGAGAACTTTATCGGAGATTCCGATGCCTCGCTCTTCGAGGGCTTGGATCCCCAGTCCATGCGTGACCAGTTTATTATTACCCTGAAGGACAATGGCAAGGTCGCTGAGACAAAGACCCAGCTGGAAAGCATTGCCGGTGTTGCAGATGTGTATGCGGATATCGAGGTGGCTAATGCCATGGCAACCATCCGCAATGTGCTCTATGTTGCCTCTATCGGCATCTCCGCAGTACTTCTGATCGTCTCTTTGATCATCATCTCCAATACGATCCGCCTTGCTATGCTGGATCGTAAGGAAGAGATCGCCATTATGAAGATGGTCGGTGCCACCAACAGCTTTATCCGTTTCCCCTTTGTGGTGGAGGGCTTCCTTCTGGGCCTCTTCGGTTCTGTGATCTCCTTCTTTGCAGAGTGGGGTCTGTATGAAGTGATTTGCAGAGCCATTGCCGATACCAATATGGAGATCATCAGCCTGATTCCTTTTGCAGATGTTCTGCCTGTAATGATCGTTGTCTGCGCCGGTGCAGGCTTCTTCATCGGCATTTTCGGTAGTTTGATGTCCATCCGCAGATTCTTGAAGGTCTAATCCCCACATAATCCTGGAAGGAGGATTCTTATGTATCGTTACAGAAGAGTAATCGTTTCCGTGATCGCACTTATTTTGATCCTGTCCATTATTTCCGGTGTGATCGTCATGGCGGTAAGTGCCAAGACCTCCGCCGAGATCCAGGCTGAGATCGATGCGCTACAGGAGCAGTCAGAAGAACTCGCTGCCGAGCGTGAGGCATTAGAGAGTGAGATCGCTGCCAATGAGACCAAGACTCTCTCCATCGTTGAGCAAAAATCCCAGGTTGACCGTGAGATCGAGCTCACCCGCCAGGAAATCGTCCTGGTCAATGATGAGATCCATCAGTACAATCTGCTCATCGCAGAGAAACAGTCTGAGCTGGATGAGCTGGAGGCAGAGCAGGATGAACTCTTTGGCCGCTACGAGCTCCGTATGCGTGCCATGCAGGAGCGTGGCGATGTCTCCTATTGGGCTGTATTTTTCCAGTCCAAGAGCTTCTCGGATATGCTCAACAGCCGTGCGATGATCGAAGAGATCGCAAAATGCGACCAGAGAATGCTGGATGAGATGCGTGAGCTTGCCGCAGAGGTTCTGGATGCCAAGGATGCTCTCGCAGAAGAGAAAATGAAGCTGGAAGAGAAGAGACTGGAGCTGGATGCTGCAGAACTCCTCCTGGAGGAGAAGCGTGCCGAGTCCGATGAGCTTCTGGCCCAGCTGAATGCCGACCGCCAGAAGCTGCTGGAAGAGGCTGAGAAGTATGAGTCCATGGAAGCGGATCTCAGTTCTCAGATCGCAAGCAAGGAGCAGGAGCTGACCGAGGCACTCCGTGCCGAATGGGAAGCTGCCCATCCGCCCCAGCCGGATAATGACGGTGACGGCGACGGTGACGGCGATGGTGACGGAGATTCCGACGGCGATTCCGGTTCGGATATCCCCTCTGCCGGAGAGAGCTTTAAGTATCCGCTGCCTCCCGGTGCTGTGATCACCAGCTCCTATGGCTATCGTGTCCACCCCATCACCGGCAATTACTCCCTGCATAACGGTGTTGACCTTGCCATTTATCAGGGCGCACCCATCTATGCCACTAAGAGCGGCTATGTCTCCACAGCGACCTATAATTATGTCTATGGCTATTATGTGACCATCAACCATATGGATGGCTACTCCTCTCTCTACGGCCACATGACCAACTATACGGTCAGCGAGGGTGAGTTCGTGACCCGTGGTCAGGTGATCGGTTATGTAGGCTCTACCGGCTGGTCTACCGGCGCCAATCTGCACTTTACCATCTATTATAACGGGTCTACAGTGAATCCCATGGATTACGTTAGCCTGCAGTGACCTATGATCCCAGAGCCTGCTTTTGCAGGCTCTGGGTAAACGATTTTTTAGCGTTTGGAGTGAAAGATGAAAACAATGAGACGATTGGCTTGTTTTTTCATGATCTGCGTGCTGCTTCTTTGTTTCAGCAGCTGTATTTTGTTAGGCACCGGTTTGTCGCTTCAGGAAGAGGAGCTCTCTCCCTCACTTGCGCCGGAAGAGCCTCCTGAGACCTCGAAATCTGTGAAGGAAGAGCTTCCGGAATACGAGGAAAAAATGGAAGAGATTATTGAGATCCTGGATCAGTACCTTGTAGATGGCTATGATCCGGAGAATCTGGATGATCTTCTTGCGCAGGCGCTGATCGCCTCTACCGGCGACCGCTGGAGCTACTATGTCAGCGCTGAGGAATTTGATGCCTATATGGAGGATAGTAACAATGCCTATGTCGGCATCGGCATAACCATCCAGCATATCAGTGAGGATGATCCCGGCTTTACGGTCGTCTCTGTCTCCGCCAACAGTCCTGCCTATGAGGCCGGACTTCAAAATGGAGATATGCTGACCCATGTGGAGGGGAAGAGTGTCATCGACCTTGGCATGGACGGCGCAAAAAACCTGGTTCGGGGAGAAGAGGGGACTTCTGTAACACTTACCGTACTGCGAGACGGTGCATCCTTTGATCTTACCATTATTCGCCAATTGATCGAGGTGGAAGTGGTCGTTTATGAGCTTTTGGAGCAGGGGATCGGCTACATCCAGATCAACAATTTTGATGCGAACTGTGCAAAAAACACCCTTCTTGCCATTGAGTCCCTGCTGGATCAGGGGGCTGAAAGTCTGATTTTCGACCTTCGCTTTAATCCCGGCGGCAGAAAGACGGAGCTGGTAGAGGTTCTGGACTATCTGCTTCCGGAGGGGCCTTTGTTCCGCTCTGTGGATTATGCCGGCAATGAAGAGGTTGATTATTCCGATGCGGATTACCTGGATCTTCCCATGGCTGTGCTGGTCAATGAGGATTCCTATTCCGCCGCCGAGTTCTTTGCTGCAGCGCTGCAGGAGTATGAGGCTGCAGTAATAGTCGGAACATCGACCACCGGAAAAGCAAACTATCAGCAGACCTTCCTTCTTTCCGATGGATCTGCCATCGCAATCTCCACCGGTCATTATCAGACACCCAATGGCGTGACTCTGGAGGGTGTGGGTGTTACCCCCGATATTTTGGTGGAGATCGATGATGAAACCTATCTGACGCTGTATTACGGTGAGCTGGAAAAGGACAAAGATCCCCAGCTTTTGGCAGCGATCGACGCACTTATTCAATAATTGTACTTGACAGAACCTGTTTTTATCTTCTATAATCATTGCGCATATATTGTAACTTGGAGGACGATTTGTCATGGCGAAAGAATATAAACTGACCAGAGAACGCATGAAGGAACTCACTGAGGAGCTGCACTACCTGAAGACCACCAGAGAAAAAGAAGTTGCCGAGCAGATCAAGGAAGCCCGCTCTTTCGGCGATCTGTCCGAGAACAGCGAGTACGACGAGGCAAAGAATGAGCAGGCTAAGCTCTATGGCCGTATTGCAGAGGTGGAGAATATTCTGTCTCATGCAGTTCTTATCGACGAGAATACCGATGCCGATGTTGCCGACCGTGTCGGTCTGGGCTGCACCGTTAAGGTTCGCGACATCGAATTTGATGAGATCGATGTATTTGCCATCGTGGGCTCTCAGGAGGCTAATCCCATGGAGAAGCGTATCTCCGATGACTCTCCCTTTGGCAAGGCTATGCTGGGTAAGCATATCGGCGATATTGTCGAGGTTGATGCTCCTGTCGGCGTGGTAAAGTTCGAAATCTTAGATGTGAACCGATAAATAGGAGGTAATATCTGTGGCGAAGTTTGTACCCCAAGAGGAACTCTCCCTGGTTGACCAGGTGAGATTCCGTAGAGAAAAGCTGGCACAGCTTCAGGCAGAGGGCAAGGACCCCTTCTGCCAGACTCGTTTTGTCTCCGACACTACTGCTTCTGAGATCAAGGAGCAGTTTGAGGCTATGGAAGGCAAGGCCGTAAGCCTTGCAGGCCGCCTGATGAGCAAGCGTGGCATGGGTAAGGTTATTTTCTGCGACCTGCAGGATGCCACCGGCCGCATTCAGCTCTATTTAAAGTTTGATGAGATGGATGCAGCAGAGTTTGAAGATTGCCGCAAGCTGGATATCGGCGATATCGTCGGCGTGAACGGTGATGTCTTCCGCACGCAAAGAGGGGAGATCTCTGTCCGTGCCTCTCATGTGATCCTGCTGGCCAAGGCTCTGCTGCCTCTGCCCGATAAGTTCCATGGCCTGACCAATGTGGAGACCCGCTACCGTCAGCGCTATGTGGATCTGATCGTCAATCCCGAAGTGCGCCGCACTTTCGAGATCCGTTCCAAGTTTATTACCCATGTCCGTCGTTACCTGGATGACAGGGGATATATGGAGGTTGAAACTCCTGTGCTGAACACCATCTCCGGTGGTGCTACGGCCCGTCCCTTTATCACCCATCATAATACGCTGGATCTGGATATGTATCTCCGTATTGCCACGGAGCTGAACCTGAAGCGCTTGATCGTTGGCGGCATTGAGCGTGTCTACGAGATCGGTCGTATTTTCCGCAATGAGGGAATGGATCCCCGTCATAACCCCGAGTTCACTACTGTTGAGCTCTACCAGTCCTATGCAGACTTTAACGATATGATGGATCTCTTTGAAGAGCTCCTCTCCTCTGCCTGCAAGGAGATTCTGGGCACCTATGAGCTTGAGTGGATGGGCCATAAGCTGGATCTCACCCCCGGCTGGAAGCGTATGACCATGGCAGAAGCTGTTAAGGAGCATCTGGGTGTGGACTTCATGGCTGCCAATACCGATGAAGAGGCTGCTGCCTTGGCTAAGAGCGTTGGTGTTGAGCTGGGTGAAGACAAGGATCATACCTGGGGCAACTATCTCTACGAGTGCTTTGACCGCCATGTAGAGGAGAAGCTGATCCAGCCCACCTTTATCACCATGCACCCTGTGGATGTCTCCCCTCTGGCAAAGCGTTCTCCCTCTGATCCCAGACTTACAGAGCGTTTTGAGCTTTTCATCTGCCATAGCGAGATGGGCAATGCCTTCTCCGAGCTGAACGATCCTATCGACCAGAAGGAGCGCTTCCGTAAGCAGGTTGAGATGCGTGAGAAGGGCGACCAGGAGGCCGGCATGATGGACGAGGACTTCATCAATGCATTGGAGTATGGTATGCCTCCCACAGGCGGCCTTGGTATCGGCATTGACCGCTGCGTCATGCTTCTTACAGGACAGGATACCATCCGAGAAGTAATTTTCTTCCCCACAATGCGTCCCTGATACAGAAATAAGCACAAGGATTTCTCGCCTTGTGCTTTTTCTGCTGAATAGAATGACCATAGAGAGGATATCGTATGGAGCGAATCACAAGCATTCAGAATCCTTTGATCAAGCACATCAGAAGACTTCAGACCGATCATAAATACCGGGAAAAGTGCATGGAATTTGTGGCAGATGGCTTTAAGCTCCTGGACGAGGCGCTAAAGTGGTATCCTCATATTAAAACGGTTCTGGTAGTAGACGACTATACGCTTCCTGAGCTTCCTGAAGAAGCCCGAATCGTCTCCGTGCCCCAGTCTCTGATGCAGAGCTTGTCTGAGATGAAAACCCCCCAGGGCCTCCTCTTTACCTGCAGCCTGCCGCAGCAGAGAGATCCGGTGCTGCGGGGCGGAATGCTCCTTTTGGACCGGATCCAGGATCCCGGAAATCTTGGCACTATTCTGCGTACAGCGGATGCCTTTTCCGTTCCGGTGGTGCTGACCAATGGCTGCGCCGATGCCTATAGCCTGAAGACCATCCGCGCTTCCATGGGGGCTGTGTTTCGTGATCCTCCCCGCTACTGTCCGCTGGATCGGGTTCTGTCTCTGTGCAGGGAGCAGGGGATCCCCCTTGCTGCAACAGCTCTTACTCCTAACGCTAAGGATATTTCTTCCCTGAATATAAAGGAGTATTTGATTGTGATCGGCAGCGAGGGGCAGGGAGTCTGCGGTGAACTTTTGGCGGCCTCTCAGGAGCAGATGATTATCCCGATGAACCCACGCTGTGAGTCTTTAAATGCAGCTGTAGCAGCCGCAATCGTCATGTGGCAGCTGCGCTAACCATAAGAAAAGAGAGAGAATTATGCAGGAACACTGGATCTGGCTTTCCGGAAGAAAAGGGGTTGGGCCTGTCGGCTGTGCGTACCTGATCGAAAAGTTTGGTACAGCTGAGCAGATTTATGCCATGACCTCCGAGGAGCTTCGTGAGCAGGGCATTACCAATCCGAATCTGATCAGGATATTGGCAGACAAATCTCTGGATGCTGCCTGGGATGTTGTGGATGCTTGTGAGCATCACGGCATTAAGATCCTGACTTATTGCGATGAGATCTATCCCAAACGGCTGAAGAGTATTTCCGATCCTCCCATGGTCTTATACTATAAGGGAGAATTTCCCTATGTGGATGAAGAAGCAGGGATCGGGATCGTCGGAACGAGGAAGGGAAGCCTTTATGGCTTGCTGAATGCCAAGGAGTTTGGTAAATCCATTGCTTGCGGCGGAGGCATGGTCGTTACCGGCGGTGCAAGAGGAATTGATACCATGGCTCTGAAGGGGGCTTTGGAAGGACAAACCCCTGTGATCTGCGTTTTGGGCTCCGGCCTGGATATGCTCTATCCCCATGAGAATCGGGATTTGTTTTTGCAGGTGTCCAAGCATGGCTGCCTGATCAGTGAGTATGTGCCCGGAACCCGTGCCTATCCCGGGAACTTTCCTGTCCGAAATCGAATCATCAGCGGCCTATCTCTGGGTGTGCTGGTGGTGGAAGCTCCCGAGCGTAGCGGCGCTTTGATCACGGCCAATCATGCGCTGGAGCAGGGACGGGATGTATTTGCAGTTCCGGGAAACATCGGTACGGATGCCTGCCTTGGGAGCAACCGGCTGCTTCGGGAGGGGGCCTATATGGTGGAGAGCGGCTGGGATATTCTCTCTATGTACCAATCTCTGTTCCCGAATAAGCTCTATGATCCGAAGAAAGCGGAGAATATCAAGAAGCTGATCTCTTACCGTTATTCCAATACGCTGCCGGTATACACGCCTGTTTACGAAAATCCCTTTAACCAAAAAAAGATTGACATTCCCGAGAAAAAGACGTATAGTGACGAAAAACCGACATTAAATAATTTGACCCCTGATGAACAGTTGGTTCTGGATCATCTGACAGCAGAGCGGATCCATATGGACAATCTGACCGTGGCCAGCGGGCTTCCGGTTTCCCGTGTTGCAGCAGCCATAACTTTGCTGCAGATTAAGAAAGCGGTGTCACGTCTGCCCGGTAATTATGTGATAAGAAATTGATTTAGTTCGGAGGCGCCTAAATGGCAAAGCATAGTAATTTAGTGATCGTCGAATCTCCCTCTAAGGCAAAGACCATCGGTAAATACCTTGGACCGGACTACCGTGTAGAGGCCTGCATGGGTCATTTGCGCGATCTTCCAAAAAGTGTAATTGGTGTTGACCTGGAGCATGATTTTGAGCCGCAGTATCAACCCCTTGAAAATAAAGATGGAATCATTGAAAAGCTGCATTCTGCGGCACAGCAGGCAGATTGTGTCTACCTTGCAACTGACCCGGACCGTGAGGGTGAGGCGATTTCCTGGCATATTAAGGAGCTTTTCCAGTTGCCGGATCATAAGGCAAAGCGTGTAACATTTAATGAGATCACCAAAAAGGTGGTACTCTCCAGCATTGCGCAGCCCCGTGAGATCGACTATAATCTGGTCGATGCACAGCAGGCACGCCGTATTCTGGACCGCATTGTAGGTTACCAGCTGAGTCCCCTGCTTTGGAAAAAGATCCGCAGAGGTCTCTCTGCCGGTCGTGTTCAATCTGTTGCCACACGTCTGGTGGTTGACCGGGAACGGGAGATCGAGGCATTCGTCCCCAGAGAATACTGGACCCTGGATGCACATCTTACTTGCAAGGATCAGCCCGGCTCCTTTACGGCCCGCTATTATGGGGATACCAAGAAGCGGGAGCTTGCGAATGAGCGCCAGGTGGATGAAATTATCCGCCAGGTCCAGGGCAAGGATTTTACCATAGCTTCTCTGAAGCGGTCTGAAAAGCGCCGTTCTCCCACGCCGCCGTTTATTACCTCTACTTTACAGCAGGAAGCCTCCCGTAAGCTGAACATGACGCCCCGTCGTACCATGTCCATTGCGCAGCAGCTGTATGAGGGTGTGGATATCAGCTCCGAGGGAACCGTCGGCTTGATCACCTATATGCGTACGGACTCTCTTCGCCTTTCGGAAGAAGCTCTTGCAGCGGCAAAGGATTTCATTATTTCCCGCTATGGTGAGGCATACTACCCTAAGACGACTCGTCGCTTTAAGAAAAAAGACGGGGCTCAGGATGCCCATGAAGCCATCCGTCCCAGCAATGTGCATCTGGATCCGGAGCTGATTAAAGGCGATCTGACCAAGGATCAGTACCGCCTGTATAAGCTGATCTGGAGCCGATTTGTTGCCTGCCAGATGGCAGAGGCCGTCTATGATGCGGTGCAGCTGGATGTGCAGTGCAGCGGTCATGTGTTCCGTGCAACGGATCAGCTCCTGAAGTTCTCGGGCTTTACCGCTGTCTATGAGGAGGGAAAGGATGAGGATCCCGACGATAAAGTGGGAGGTATTCCCGACCTTCGCGGAGACGAGACGCTCCTTGCAGACAAGCTGACGAAGGAGCAGCACTTTACGTCTCCTCCCGCCAGATTTACCGAGGCTACCCTGGTCAAGGCCATGGAAGAAAAGGGTGTGGGACGTCCCTCTACCTATGCTTCCATTGTTGCTACGATCCAGGATCGGGAATATGTGATCAAAAAGGATAAGCGCCTTTCTCCTACACCCCTTGGCTTCGTCGTAACCGACTTGATGCTCGAGCGTTTTGACGATATCATCGATGTAGAGTTTACCGCCAATATGGAGAGCCAGCTGGATGAAGTGGAAGCCGGCAAGATCCAATGGAAAGAAATTCTGCGCTCCTTCTATGCGAAGTTCCGCAGCCGAATGGATGCTGCGGAGGAGGCGCTGGAAGGGAAAAGGATCAAGGTTCCCGATGAGGAGAGCGATGAGATCTGTGATATGTGCGGAAGAAAGATGGTCATCAAGATCGGCCGTTTTGGCCGCTTCCTTGCCTGTCCCGGTTTCCCGGAGTGCAAGAATACCAAGCCTATTGTGGAGCGTATGCCCGGCCGCTGCCCCAACTGCGGCAGTACGATCCTGAAGCGTAAATCCAAGAAGGGCTATGTTTATTATTCCTGTGAACGTGGCGCCGACTGCGGCTTCATGACCTGGGATGTTCCTACGGCCAATGATTGCCCCACCTGCGGCCAAACGCTCTTTAAGAAGTCCGGCAGGGGACAGATGAAGCCTTTCTGTATTAACCCGGAGTGCAAGGATTTCCTGCCGGAGGAGAAGCGTGGTTACAAGCGCCGTATGCCCAAGGCCACGGCTGAATCTGTGGAAGAGGCTCAGGAGCTTCCTGAGCAGAGCGAGAAGAAGAAAACAACAAAAACGAAGAAAACAACCAAATCCACCAAAGGAACGAAAACGAAATGATGGAAGTTAAGGTTATAGGTGCCGGTCTCGCCGGCTGTGAAGCTGCATGGCAGCTTGCGCAGAGAGGGTTTCAGGTCGCACTTTACGAGATGAAGCCCCATAAGATGTCGCCTGCCCACCACTGTGCGGATTTTGCGGAGCTGGTTTGCTCCAATTCTCTCCGTGGCGACCGCCTGGAAAATGCGGTCGGTTTGTTGAAGGAAGAGCTTCGTCTTTTGGATAGCCTGATCATGTCCTGCGCCGATGCCACCCGTGTGGAGGCCGGTGGTTGCCTGGCTGTGGATCGTTATGGGTTTTCTGCCATGGTTACGGAAAAGATCCGAAATCATCCCAACATCCGTGTCATCAGCGGAGAGGTTACCGAGATGCCGGATCCTCCCGCAATTATTGCAACCGGGCCCTTGACCTCCGATGCCATGAGCGATGCCATTGCCGCCTATTTCGGAGAAGGGGATTATCTCCATTTCTTTGATGCGGCTGCACCCTTGATCACGGCTGAGTCTATTGATATGGAGCAGGCCTGGTATGCCTCTCGCTACGACCGTGGGACTGCGGACTATATTAACTGCGCCATGGATCGGGAGGAGTATACCGCTTTTGTTCGGGAGCTTCGCAATGCGCAGGAAGCAGAGGTTCATGGTTTTGAGGATCAGAATGTCTTTGAGGGCTGTATGCCTGTGGAGGTCATGGCTCGCAGAGGAGAGGATACCCTCCGCTACGGCCCCATGAAACCGGTTGGCCTGAAGGATCCGAAAACCGGAAAAGAGCCTTATGCGGTGGTTCAGCTTCGTAAGGATAATGCGGCAGGGAATATCTACAATCTGGTCGGCTTTCAAACGCATCTGAAGTTCCCGGAGCAGAAGCGGGTATTCTCTATGATCCCCGCTCTACGAAATGCAGAGTTTGTACGCTACGGTGTCATGCATCGTAATACTTTCCTGAATTCCCCCGGACTTCTGGATCGTTGCTATGCAGACCGCAGACAGCCGCTGATCGCCTTTGCCGGACAGATGACCGGTGTAGAGGGCTATGTGGAATCCTGCGCATCCGGTTGTCTTGCCGCCATCTCTATGGCTGCCCGTCTGCAGGGGCAAAATCCTCCCGATTTTACAACAAAGACTGCCATTGGCGCATTGGGACATTATATCAGCGATCAAAGCGTAACGTCCTTCCAGCCCATGAATGTGAATTTCGGCATTATTGATGCCCTGGAATATCGAGTAAAAGGGAAGGCGAATAAGAATCTTGCTATCGCAAATCGTGCGCTGGATTATTTGCGTGAATTGTTAGACAGAAAAGAGGAAGAAACATGAAGATCATTATCGATGCAATGGGCGGCGATCATGCCCCCAACGAGATCGTTTTAGGCGCTCTCCAGGCTGCGAAGGAGTATGGTGTACAGATCATTCTGGTTGGCAGAGGGGAGCAGATCCTTGCCGGCATGAAGGAGCAGGGGATCGATACCCTTCCGGAAGGCGTTGAGCTGGCCAATGCCGATGATGTGGTCGATATGCATGCGGATCCTGCCAAGGTGGTTCAGCAGCATAAGGGGTCTTCCATGGTCATGGGTCTGAAGATGCTTGCCACAGGAGAGGGCGATGCCTTTATTTCTGCCGGAAATACCGGTGCGCTACTGACGGCTGCTACTCTGGTTGTGAAGCGAATCCGTGGCATTCGCCGTGCGGCCTTTTCTCCTATCATTCCCATCGGCAGTGGCTCTGTTCTGATCGATGCCGGTGCCAATAGTGAGTGTACGCCTGAGTTCTTGCTGCAGTTTGGCTTTATGGGTTCTTTCTATGCAAAAAAAGCGCTGAACAAGTCCAATCCCAGAGTTGCGCTTCTGAATAACGGTGCAGAAGAGGGCAAGGGCGATCAGCTCCATAAGGATGCTTACCAGCTTCTGAAGAAGGCTTCGGAAAATGGCCAGCTGAATTTCATCGGCAATATCGAGGCCCGTGATGTACCGGAAGGTGTGGCTGACGTGATCGTTGCCGATGGCTTCTCCGGTAATGTTCTGCTGAAGAGCATTGAAGGCACGGCTATGTATATGGCGGGGCTGATGAAGGGTGTATTCAAGCGGAATCTCCTGAGTAAGCTGGGCTATCTTTTCTGCAAGAAAGGCGTTGCCGAGATGAAGGGCAAGCTGGATTACAAAGAGCACGGTGGCTCTGTGTTATTGGGCATTGCAAAGCCCGTGATCAAGGCCCACGGTTCTTCTGACGCCCGGGCTATGAAGAGCGCCATTCGTCAGGCTGTTGCAGCCGTCAAGAGTGGCTACTGTGATGACATTCGTGAGAATATCGGAGCGATGGTGCTGCCGAAGGAGGATGACCATGCTGCAAAGTCTTGAGGAGGCATTGGGTTATACATACCGGGATAAGGAACTTCTTACTACAGCTCTGTCCCATAGCTCCTATGCCAATGAGACCCACCGGGATGCCTTATACAGCTACGAGCGGCTGGAGTTTCTTGGCGACTCGATCCTTGGCTTTGTCGCAGCGGAGTACCTATATAGAACCTTTCCCACAAAACTGGAGGGAGAGCTGACCAAGATCCGTGCAGAGCTGGTCTGTGAAGCAAACCTGGCAGATGTGGCAAGGCGTATTGGCCTTGGGGATCATCTGCTTCTGGGTCATGGCGAGGAGCACGGTGGCGGACGAAACCGCCCCGGTGTCCTCTGTGATGCCATGGAGGCCCTCATTGCGGCGGCCTACCTCGACAGCGGCTTGGAGGCAGCGAAGGGGATCATTACCCGGCTGATCCTGCCCAGACTCACCGATGTTGTCAAGACCCGGGACTATAAGACAGAGCTGCAGGAGCTGATTCAGCGCCGCCGTGACCAGTATCTTACTTATGAGCTGGTCGATGAGATCGGGCCGGATCATCGCAAGGAGTTTGTGGTTCGGGTTCTGCTGAACGGCTGTGAGATCGGCTGGGGAAAGGGAAGCAGTAAGAAGCGGGCGGAGCAGGCTGCAGCTGAAATGGCAGTCAATACTCTGCTCTGATATGGAGAAACAGAATGAAGTTTAAGATTATTTTTGCGGTACTATTGGTACTTGACTTCTGCTATAAACTCCTGAAGGTCTATCTGTCCAATCGTCAGAAAGATAAGCCGCTTCCAAGGAATGTTCGGGATGTGTACGATGCAGAGCGATATAAGCTTTGGCTGGATTACAGCGCAGAGCGGAAGAAACTCGCACTTTGGGGATCCGCAATTCGACTTGTACTGATGCTTGCCCTGTTTACGACTAACGTTCTGTCTGTCTGCTATCACTGGCTGCCCGGGAACGAGTATACGAAGTTCATTCTGTTGATTGCACTTTACCTGCTGGTCAATACCCTGATCGGGATTCCTTTTCAGTACATCAGCCAGTTCAAAATTGAGGAGAAATACGGTTTCAACCGTATGACCCATAAAACCTTTGTCAAGGACATGGTCATTGGTTTTGTGCTGGAATACGTACTCGATGTGGCATTGTATTCCGTAATTTTTGGAAGCTACAGCTTCCTCGGGGTCTATTTCTTTCCGGCTGCCTTTGGCGGAATTGCAGTGATCCTCCTTGTGTCCAATATGTTTTCCGGGTTTTTCCGTCGGCTGTTCAACAAGCTCAGCCCTCTGCCGGAGGGGGCGCTTCGCAATAAGCTGCAGCGCCTCTTTGAAAAATCCGGTTACCGTCTGAAGGAAATCTATGTGATGGATGCCTCCAAGCGCAGCACTAATGTCAATGCTTACTGCGGTGGCCTGGGAAAGTTTAAGGAGATCGTTCTGTATGATACTTTGGTGGATCATTACACCGAGGGGCAGATTGTTGCAGTTTTTGCCCATGAGTTAGGCCATTTTAAGCACCGCGATACGGCAAAGCTTTTGTTAGGCTCATTGCTGAACTTTTTGATCATCCTTGGCGCTATCACCGTAATGGTGATGCTGCCTCAGATCGGAAGCGCCTTTGGCTTTGAAAGTAACGGTCTTCTTTTTGCTATGCTTGTTGTGCTGTTCAGTGACATCCTTGGTTTGTTTTCTACATTGCTGATGGCCGGTGTTTCCTGGTTCAGCAGAAAAATGGAGCGCAGAGCGGATGCTTTTGCTGCAAGTAACGGATATGGCAAGGAGCTGATCTCTGCGCTGAAGAAAATGTCCGGAGACGATTTTGCAGACCTGAATCCACACCCCTTTGTTGTTGCGATGGAGTACAGTCATCCTCCCATTCATGAGCGTATTTCGCTCATTGAGAAGAAACAGCGAAAAAAGCATTAATAGACGCTGAACAAGAGTGCGAAGCATATCGCGCTCTTGTTCTTTTTCTACGAACAGAAAAAGCCTCACACCGGGATTGGCTAAACCGGTATGAGGCTTTTTGCTTTGCGCGACTCAGTTCTTTTTGCGGAAAGCTTTGACAACGATTTCGACGAAATCCCAAACGGGCTGATCCAGCCACTTATCATAGAGGATACACATATACAAAGCCTGGTGCCAGTTATGTAGGGGAATAAAACGGATGCCGGGGCGGTTTTCCACGCATTCGTTGGGGACAAAGGCGATGCCCATGCCGTT
>JAFQCY010000053.1 GCA_017399355.1 Oscillospiraceae bacterium | reverse complement strand
GGGTGATATATCTTCGATATGATATCGCTCTGCGAGCGATGATATATGCCTTCGGCATATGAGGGAACGGATATTATATCATATTTGCGGACGCAAATATATCATACGGCAACGCCGTATATCATATCGCCGAAGGCGATACATCATTTTTCTCGCCTCGCAAAATCAGATTCAAAATGAAAACGGGCAGGAGGAACCGGGGTTGGTTCCTCCTGCCCTATTTTGCTTTGTTGGGGCGGTTTAGTCGCCGATGGGGTAGCGGTCGGTGCGGAAGGGGGTCTCGATACGGCTCATGGCCTCCCGGGACAGGGGGTAACGATCCTCGTAGAGGCAGAAGCCGATGCCGTATTCGTCCTTGCGGCTACGGGTGAAGGCTTCCTCCCGTTTGGCGGCGTTGACCTCACCGATGAGGTAGAGATACTGGATCTCCACCCACTTCGCCATGCCCTCGTAGACCAGCAGGCGCTTGCCGCCGGAGAGCTTGCCCAGGGCAGACTCGTCCCAATGGAGGTACTGCCAGATGTGGGTCAGCTCGTGGACAAAGGTGGCGATGACCGAGAGGCGAGGGGCGCCGTTTTCCAGATAGACAGCGTACTCGCCCTTCTTGTTGACAGCCACGCCCAGAATCAGCAGGCTCTTGTCATCCACCTCGCTGAGGGGACGGCGGAGCTTGCGCTTCAGGCTGCGCTCCTCCAGCATCTCAACGCGGACAGGCGCACTGAGGGTAGCACCGAAGAATGCCTCCAGATTGGCACGGACATCGTCATAGATCGCCCGCAGACCGTCGGCGGTAGTGACCAGGGTGCGGCTGCAGGTGGTGCAGCGGGCTCTGCCGTCGGGAAGGCGGTGGTAGTCCACACCGGGGATATCCGCGCCGCAGTAGGAGCAGCGCGCCATGGGCGCATCGGCATTGACCACGGTCTTCATGACCTCGGAGAAGTCCTTGCCCTCACGGGCGCGGCGGAGCTCGCCGCCGTCGAAGCCCAGACCCTGCAGGAAGGCAGAGGTACCGCTGAGATCCTGGGGGGAGGAGAGAGTGGCATTGCCGTAGCGCAGGTAAGCACGCTCATGGTAGGGTTGGGGCAGACGTCTGCCGTAGCTGTCCAGTGCGGGAGTCTCTGCGGCTGTATCCGTGGGTTCGGTGGGCAGCTCCTGCTCTGCGGTGACCTCCGCAGGTTCGGCAGGCGCTTCCGTGGTTTCCACGGGCAGAATTTGTTCTTCCGCTACAGGTGCATCCGTGGGAGTGCTGCACACTTCGGGCTGCAGCTCCGGTCGTTCCTTATCCATGGTTCTCTTCCTCCTTTCCTTCGGAGGTGTTTTCCCCGTCGGCTTCTTCGCCGTCGGGGCTTTCTGCGTTTTCTGCCTCGGGCAGATCCTGCGCCGAGCCTTCCTCAGAGGAAGCCTCCGCAGTTTCCGCAGGTGCTTCTACCGCTGCCTCTTCGGGCGCTTCTTCGGTTTTGCCCTTTTTCTTCTTGCCGAAAAGACCCTTGAACCAGGCACCGAAGCCTTTCTTCTTCTTGGGTTCGGCAGGTGCTTCCGCAGTCTCAGTGGGGGCTTCCACAGGCTCGACGGGTGTTTCCGCAGGCTCAGTGGGAGTCTCCACAGGCTCAACGGGTGCTTCCGTGGGTTCAGCAGTTACTTCCGTGGGCGCAACGGGCGTTTCCGTGGGCGCGGCAGGTGCCGTAGTTTCGACAGGGGCGACCGATACTACGGGCTGCTTCTTTTTCTTTCTGCCGAAGACACGCTTGAACCAGGCGGCGATCCGGGCGAAGAGTCCCCTCTTCTTCACGGCGCTCTCCTGCACCTGAGCCAGAGCGGCATCCAGGTCGGTGGGAACATCGGGGGCTTCGCCGCTCTCCTGAGGAGGCTGCTGGCTGCGGTTGGTCATCTCAGCATCCCAGAGGAGGTAGTCGGAGATGATCTGCAGGATGCGGTGGAGATTACGCTCCACGGCGATGAGCAGACCCAGATCCAGCTGGCTGTCCTCGATGATGTAGATGCAGTTGTCACTGCCCTGCTCCGCATCCTCCAGCTGCAGGCTGTAGGTCAGGGGCAAACCCTCGCTGCCGCAGCAGACGGCGGAGATAAAGGGACGGTTATCCGCAAAGAGGGTAACGAAAACCTCGTTGAGCAGATTGGTCAGGGTCAGCTTCACAGCGGGGGTGAAGCGTTCGCCCAGCTTGGAAAAGTCCAGCTTCAGGATCTGCTTGCGGAAATAGTGACGCTCGGGGACACCGTTGAGCTCCACCAGCTGACCGTTTCTGAAGTCATTGTAGGCGGAGAGCTTCCAGTAGGCAGGGGTAGACACGCTGAAATCGGCAAACTGATAGTAGATGTCGATATCGTTGACGGTCTTCAGGCTGCCCATGGCATCGGCATCGTTGATGCGGTGGATGGTGTAGTTACGCACCTGACGGTAGGCCAGGCGGCCGTTGATATGCTCCGAGGCACGGCGCACCAGGATGCGGTTGTCGGCGGTGACAGCCACCATCTCGTAGTACTTGCCGCCCAGGGTGAAGAACTGGCTGGGCAGGTACTTCTGGTAGATATGACCCTTGAGCTCGGTGCCGATGAAGTGATCCTCGGCGGAGCGCTCAGCGATATAGCCGGCATTCTGCAGGTCATCGAGAATGATGGCGGCAAATGCCTGATCCTCAATGGTGTAGATGCTCTCGAACTTACCGCTGCGGATGGAGTATTTGCGGCTGTAGCAGAGGGTGCTGTCCCGACGGAAGGAACGTTCCTTCTGATCCTTCCCTGTCAGGCGCAGGATGGGGCTGCCGTTCCGCTCAGTCTCGGCGGGGATATCGCCACAGAACAGGGAATACATCTCCTGCCACAGCGTCTGAGCCGGCTGCTTGTCGTCCAGTCCCATGAGCAGCAGCTCACGGCACAGCTCCTCCTCCGGCACGCCGTCCACACACAGGCGCAGGCACAGGGTCAGAATCCCGTTGCGCTTGGTACGGGCATAGTCGGCGGTCAGATAGGGGACGGCCTTGGCATCGGCATTGAACAGGCCGGTATTCTCCGTCATGTACTCCCGAAGCATATACTCCGAGGAGATCACGTTGACAAAGCCCTGTTTCTGGGCGATGGTGGAGAAATTCCGCTTGGTTTCAAAGACATTATTCCGCTCGTCCTCCACGGTAATAAAGGCATAGTCGCTCATAGGCTCATTGCACATATTATAGGAGGTGAGGAAATACTTGTCGAAGGTCTCCTGGGTGGTGGGCATATGGGCATAGTCCAGCAGATCGTAATAATACTGCTTGGCGATCCAGTGGGCATCCAGAACGGGATATGCCTCGCCGCCGTACCAGACGGCGCTCTTGACCTGGTTCTGCAGTGCCACAAAGGACAGCTCCGTACCTATGCCCAGATAACGGGAGACACCGGGGAGAATGCGGTGCTGGATATAGTCGCTGTCAGCGGTCCAGCACATAAAGGAGCTCATGCCATGGGGGAACTCCGTAGCGGAGACCTCGGTGATATTGGCCATGAGGATGTGGGAAAGGGAGTCTACCAGCCCGTCACAGTTGCGATCCACGGAGCAATAGGTGATACCACGGGACATACCGCAGCACTTGATCAGCAAATTCAGGCCGATCTGCGCTGTGGCGACCAGACGGGAGGGCTCTACGATGAAGACAAAGCTGACCTGCTTCAAAAACTCCATATTATTGCGGTGGATCTCCAGGTCGTGGACACCGGAACGGGAGATGATGCCGATATCGGGCAGGGGGGCATCCTCGTCGACGGTGCTGCCCAGCTCCTCGATCTTCCAGAGGTTTGGCACATTGGAGACCTCCAGCATCCCCTGCTCGCACCACTGCCGCAGATCCTCTGCGGTGCCGTGGCGCCCCAGCACCACCAGCACCTTGCCGCCGCAGATCAGGTTGCGCTGCATGGCGTAGAAGGCGTAGGGGCGGAGCTTGTGGTAGAAGGGGGTGTTAAACAGCAGGCTCTTGCCGGTGGAGAGCTCATAGCCGCTGCGGACATAGTCTGCATCGGGCTTGAGGCCGCTCTTCATCTTGGTGCGGATAAACCGGGCATAGTTCTTGCCCAGGTGGCCGCCGCTTTCCTCCATGCGGATCAGCACATCCTCCACAGAGGCGCCGGAGAAGCTGCCGTTATTGACGGTAGTACCCTCGGAGGAGAGCTTGTCCCCAAAGAGCACCCGCAGGGGGCGGCGGAGCAGAGGATAGAGCACCATACGCTTGGAGCGGTCGGCGCTGACGGTCAGATCCTCCGACTTCTCGTCGGGGCGCAGGCCGTCGGTAAAGAAGGCCAGCTCGCCCACAACCAGCAGAGGGAAGACGGGATAGAAGGGGGCGGCGATGCGCTCCTTCTGCAGAAGAGACATGGTGATCATCAGCAGCAGGAACATCAGCCCCACACCGGCACGGTAGGCGGTCTTCAGGAAGGTACGCGCCTGTCCCAGATGGGGCTTGATGTACCAGGCACGGTCCTGACGGTCATACTCATAGAAGATGTGGCAGATCCGACCCCAGATGGACTCCGGCGCGGGATCACGGCGGCAGAGCAGACTGATCAGCAGCCGCTTGAGGATCAAAAAGCACAACAGCGCCAGGGTGTTGAAGAGGACAAACATGATCAGCACACCCTGACCCAGTGCCAGGTCGCGGAGCTTTTCTGCCAGCTCCGGCTGTTGGATCTTGTCCAGCAGGTCGCCCAGCTTCAGGAACAGCTGCAGGCACAGGGCGCTGAGCTTATCCAGCAGGCAGAACAGGACGATGCTGTACACCAGGGCAAAGGGCGGCAGGAAGAACTGCCTGACCCGGTATTTCTTTTTCTTATTGACGGCGGAATTCAGCAGAATCAGCAGCAGGAAGGGGAGGAAGGCCACAAGGACCTTCAGCAAAAACATCAGATCACTTGTCATAAATCTCCTCCATTCTGACGGTAATTCGGCTGACATAACTGGACGGCACCGTGACGAAATTGCCGCTCTCCAGGAACTCTACCTGACGGGAATCCCCTGCCAGGAAGGGCGCGGGATAGCGGAACTCCGTCTTCTGGCCGAAGTCGTAGTCATAGGGCTCGCTCATGGTCTTGTCGCAGTAGGAGCGGTCGAGAATAAAATCGCTGTAATCCTCTGCAAGACAGGCGCGCTTGTGACGGATATCCTCCTGATGGCGCTTGCGGATGCGGATGCTGCGGGTGTACATATCCACATGCTTCTCGCTGTACTGCAGCACGGCATGGCCACGGCGGGCATTGCACAGGGCGCTGAGGTAGTTGGAGAACTCCTGCATGGATGCCTTGATCCGATCCAAAATACGCTCGGTCTCTTCATTAAAGGCCGTCACCGCCTGCTTCAGGGGGCGGCGCAGGAAGAAGAGGGTGATCAGCAGCGTCAGGGCAACCCCCAGGAGAATTCCGAGGGTGAGAAGCAAGGACGTGGAGAAGGTACCGGTGGTGCTGCTGTTGCGCAGCAGCAGCGGCAGCATACACAGCAGGTACAGTCCCAGAACCAGGGCGCTGAGCAGCAGGGTGGTCTTCTTGCTCATGCGGCGATTGATGACCTTCTTGACCTCCTGAGACTTCTGCTCCATGGGCTGGGTATACAGGGAGGCGTCGGCAAAATCCGCCGGCAGATGAGTGACCATCTCGTCCTCCGCCTGCTGGGTGTACTCCCGTACATCGTCCATCTGGAAGGAATTCAGACGGCTCACCGCGCGATGATCCACCTCACTCTGGGCAGCTACACGCTCCACACTCTTGCGCACGGCACGGCCGCGCTGCTTGAGCACCTGGGTCAGGGCGTGTTCCGCGGCAGCGTAACCGGAGCTCCAATACTGGTTCTCCCGGCTGGGGCAGTCGCCGCTGAGACCGCGGGGCGATTCGATCTCCAGGGCCTCCGTATCGATGCTGCGATCCACGGATACGGGAATATCCGCCGGGGAGCAGAACAGCGCCTCGGCCTCCCGATCGGACAGCTCGCCGGGGATCTCCGAACGGATCTTCTCGATCTCCGCCTCGATGTTGTCATAGGTCTGGCTCAGCTTGCGCTCATAGGAGGTGGCAATGGTGCAAAGGGGCGTATCGTCATTCTCGCTGTCCAGCAGGTACAGGCGGCGCGCCTGCATGGCACTGCCGGGTACGGGATTGCAGGCGAAGACCATAACGGCATAGAGGAAGCGGATACGGTCGGGGCGGTAGTTCTTATGGGTGCTGGGCAGCACGTCAAAGACCATAAACCGCAGCTTATCCAGGAACATATTCCGATCGGCAAAGGTGGAATACTCCAGATCCGAGCGCACATTCCAGAAGGTGTCCGGGTGGAAGAAGCCATTGCGGGAGATCCGCTGGGAGATGCAGTGGAACTCCGTGGGATAGGCGATATCCAGAGGCTTCTCGCCCACAAACTCCCGACGGATCTGCTCCTTCATCCGCAGCTCAATGCGGTACTGCTCCCGTTCCAGCGCCTCCAGACGGGCGCCGGGCTTGCACTGCTCCTGCTGCAGGCGATCCATGGCCCAGTCTTCCACATTCTTTTTCTCGGACACATCCTGCAGCACAAAGTCTGTAGGCAGGAAGCACAGCCAGGTGGAGAGCTTCTGCAGCGGCTTTTCCATGGCGCTGCGGAAAACCGCCTCCTTGCGGGGGGTCAGATCCCGGTAGTAGTTCTTCCAATCCTGCTCCCACAGATCCCAATCCTCCCCATCGGCAGGCTGGGGGCTGGGCTTCTCCAGCGCATTGAGGCTGTCGGCATCCACCGTATCGAAGGGATTGCGGCACTTCAGCTGCTCTTCATCGCCGGGATTGAGCACCACGGCACGCCACTGTCTGCGGCGACCCACCAGGTCGTGGAGGTCGGGGACAGCCTCCGTGAGGCTCTGTCCCCGGGGGTTCCACGGGCAAAACACGACTTCTTTGTTGTCCAGAAACGGTTCGAAAAACAGGCTGTTTTTCTGTCGTATGGCGTCAATATGTTGTTGTTCAGCAATTAACACCGTGAACATACATTCATCTCCGTTTCTTTAGCTTAGATGGTTTCCTGATCGTTAAATTCCTTTGCAACCTTGTCCAGCAGGGCTTCGTAGTCTTCGGGCTCCGGAGCGGAGAGGATCACGTCGCGGATCTTGCGCTGGATGATATCGATGACGGGATTCTCATGAGGCACGGGAGCACGCATATATTTCTCGTAGAGGTGATAATTTCTCTGCAGGAGGGTCAGCTCATCGGTCAGTCTGGTGCAGAGGACGAACTTCACATCCTCCTCCTTCTCCCACTTGGTGTACTCCTCACGGAAGACATCGATGACGGCCTCCACCATGGCGGTGATCTCAGAGATGAAGCGGCCGGAGTTGGGCAGGTTGCAGTAGTAGGTCAGAGGAATGGCAAAGAGGCTGGTGGGGTTCTCCAGATAGCGCTTGCCGTCGTCGGGCTGCTCCTCGAAGTCCTTGGTATTCTTGCTGCGCTCTTCCTTGTTGTTACGCAGCAGCTCCTTCAGTTCATCCAGGCCCTTCTGGGTGCCGTCGTAGCTGGGAGTGAGCTTGGCCTTATCCTCATCATCCATGTCGTGGAACAGGTAGGTGAGATCAAAGTTAGCCATATCGCGGAAGAACTCGGTGTCCTCGTAGTTGCAGTTCTTTGCCTCGCTCATGGCGCGCTTGCGGTTCTTGATGAGGCCGATGTCCTCTACCACCTTGGAGTTGACATACAGGGCATCCAGGATCTCATAGAACTCGTCGCACATGGTGCCGTTGGGGATCACCAGCTCCATATCGCGGTTCTCGGAGTTGCGGTACAGGAAGACCTTCTTGCCGTTGGCCACGGCGGAAAGACTTCTCTGCTGGATGGCATTATGTACCAGACCGTAGATAAATGCCTTGTGGATCTTCTTGATGACCAGCTGCTGATAGTTGAAGTCCAGCTCGGGCATGGACTTGATGGAGTCCCAGCGCTTGTCAATATGGGTGGAGATGGCGGCGTTCTTGGTGGAGTCGGGCCCGATGAGCTTGGAGTACTCGAAGTATGCCTTGTGGTAGGTACCGGCATTCTTGCGTCCGGTCTCGGTCTCAAAGGGAGCAGCGAACTTCTTAAGCTTGTCGGGGGTCAGGTTATACAGGGCGTTGTAGAAATGGATCTCGTACTTGGAGACCGTATCCACGGCCTCGCCGTTGGGGATGAGATCCTTCACGCGGAACTTGCGGTTATCCAGCAGAGAGCTGTTGTAGGCGCAGACCTTGATCTCTCTGGGTTCCTCGTTGGTGGCTCTCTGGACAGAGGGGGCGGCAATACGGGAGCCCATGGCGATGACCTCTGCGATGTGACGCTGGGCATCGGCAATGGAAACCTGCTCGAAGACCTGCTTGTCGCCGTCGCTCTCGTTGCGCAGGCGGATACGCTCCTTCAGGCGCTGCTCCAGCTCGATGGCGCCGATGATATCCTTGTCGATATCGTCGCACTTCTCGCGGACGCTCTTCTTGAAGTAGCCCAGGAGGATGTCGTCAAAGATGCTGACACGGCGATCCTCGTCGATGTAGCCGCCACCGGAGCGCTCCAGCTCCATCTTAAAGATGGCATTGTTTTTCACAGCGTCGAAGATGGCACCGTTGACTTCGGGGTTGAGCATGGTGGTCTCCTTCTGTGCCTTCTGCAGGGAGTACTTGCTCAGCTCGTTCAGCAGCTCCTCGGTGGCGCAGATGTTGACGAAGGAGTCGCCCTTCTGGTACTTCAGCTCGTCTACCATGTCCATCTTGATGCGGCTCATTTCCTTGACCTTGTAGACGAAGGAGCTGAAGAAGTTCTCAAACTCAGCGATGAATGCCTTGAGGTACTCATAGCCCTTCTCGTAGGCGGCGTGCTTGGCGGTCTTCTGGCAGAAGTCCTCAATGGCGGAGCAGTAGGCGGGGATGTCCTGATTGGCTTCCTCGTTGAGCTGCTTGTAGCCCTTCAGCTTGTCGAAGAGACCGGGCTTGCTCTTTTCCAGCTGTGCCAGGCTCTCAACGCCCATGACCTTTTCCTTGGAGAACTTGAATTCGTATTCCTTGCTCTTGAAGGACTCAATGACTTCCTCGGCACGGTGGTGCTGGTCAGACTTGACTTCCTTCTCAAACACCTCCAGCAGACGGTACAGGGCAAAGCGGGCAGCGCAGGGATGGAAGATCTCACCCTGGGCATTCTTCAGCAGGGACTCGATGCTGTAGGCATCCTTGATGACCGTGGTCTTCTGCTCGTTGGTGAAGACAGCCTCCACCCAGCGGGAGACGATGCCGTTGATGATGGAGTTGCCGTCCTTGGCTCTGGACTGAGCGACCTCGCGGAAGACGCTGACAGCCTCTACGGCGTCGGCAATGGTCTCCTCGCCCTCACCGAAGGAGGAGTAGTTCTGCCACATCTTCGCGGCATCATAGGGACCGGAGAAACGCTTGTCGGAGAAGACCACACGGTTCACCTGGTCTTCCAGTGCCTTCTTGTACTTCTTGATCCGTGCTTCGAAACCGTCCAGCTCGAAGGTGTTGTTCAGGTCGGTGGAGAAGGGATCTTTGGCATTGGCCAGAGTGTCGGTGTAGACCTTGCCGTCGGAGTCCCAGGTGGACATGGGGACACCGCGCTTCTTCTGCTCCGCCTTGTAGGCGCGGATGGCGTTGTCATACTTGGTCCACTTGGTAGCGTCGCCGTCGCCGCCGATGGAGTCAATAGCCAGATCGTAGGCCACGTAGTCTGCGATCTTCTCATAGGGATAGCGGATGACACCGGCGCCGATGCCGCCGAAACGGTTACGGCCGTAGTTGCCGGGCTTGGTCATCTCCTTGATAATATTGTCTTCTACAGAGAAGGCCTTCTTCTGCATGGGGCCCACATTCTGCTCATACAGAGCCTGAGCGGCCTGCTCGATGTACTGGCTGATGGAGACCATGGTGCTGTCCTCGGCATCCTGGCCGTCCATGAGGAAGCAGAAGTCAATGGGCAAGAGGCTCAGGGTCTTCTGGCGGTCGGAACCGGCAATGGAAACATCCACGCCCAGACCGCTGAACTGCTTGAGATCCTCGTCCAGATCGATAAAGCCGGAGCCCTTCATCATGAAGGCGTTGATCTCCTTGATGGTGGCATAAGCGTTACGAGCCTGGCTGTCACGCTCAGTCTGGGAGTCGATGACGCTGTCCAGAGTCTCGGGCAGGAGGATCAGGGAGCGGACGATGAGGCTGGTATTGGGGTACTTCTCCTTGACGTACTCGCGGATGAACATGCTCAGGGGCAGGATGATACCGGAGCCGGTACCGCCGGAGGCGGTGGAGGCCATAACCACACGCATGGCCTGCTTCATATCCTTGCCGGTCTTGCGGAAAAGGTCGTCAATGGCATCATAGAGGGGGCGGATCTTGCCGGTCTTAATGGTGGAGTTCAGAGCCAGACGGGAAATGGCGCGCACCTGGCCTGCTCCCTCGGACACGGTCTTATCGTACATCACCGCGTTCTTGGGGAACCACTTTTTGCGGGCCTCGTCGTCGTAGTCCAGATAACTGCCGACGGTCTGGGTGTTGGAAGTCTGCACCCAATAGATCTGGGACTTGCCGTTTGCTACGCTGGAAAGATCGTTGACATTGGTGTCCAGGCAGAGGAAGTTGATGTTCTCCTTTTCTGCCGGGGCGCAGAGATCGGCAACCTTCTTGACGATCTTGCAGCCGGTGCCGCCCACGCCTACGAATAAAGTCGGCGCGACGACCTCATTGGTTTTCAGTTTTTCCTTTTGCAATGACATGTTGAACCTCCTGCTTTATTTCTATAAATTATTTTTTCTTTTTGAAGTTTAACTTTGTTGCTACATTGAAGGATTTAGCCTCGCCATTGGTGGTAATGATGCCGGAATATGCCACGCGGGTGCCGTTCTTGAGAAGGAAGGGTTTGTCGCTCTTGGGGCTGCGCTCGAATTTCTTGGTATCCTCATCGTACACATATTTTACGGAACCGATGGTGGCCTCCTGGATGATCGCCGCACCTTGCTTCTTTACGCTGGCGCTGTCTACCGATGCCACACGTTTGGCCTGAGCGGTACATAAATAGCTGCCCTTGGCGGGCTTGACATTCATGGTCAGGCCGAATTTCTTGCCTGCGTATTTGGTAAAGATATCCACGCGACCCTTACCCAGCCCTGCGTCAAAGGAGGCGTTCGGGGTTACATTGTCACCGTCCACATAGAGCTCGCTGTTCCGCTTGGTGATGTGCAGATGCTTGGGCAGCGCCTTAATGCGGCAGATTAGTATAATGATTATCACCAGTAAAACGAGTGCCAGGAATGCCAGCAGCCATTTCAGCCACATGGCCATCACGCTCATGGTCACGTTGACCCGATCCCGATGGGAATAGACACGGCCGATGTTATCGGACATGGAGACCTCACCGGTGATCTCGTAATCGCCCTCGGCGGGCTTGGGCTCAGCGTCGATGTAGATCAGGTAGGCGGAGTCCTCGGGCAGCGGCTCTGTCCGCAGGCTCAGACCGGAGGCCTTGGCGGTAAAGTTGATGGCAGCGAACTCCTCGGCGCTCAGGGGCTGACCCTCCAGGGTCAGATCCGCCCGAATGGGATCGCCCTCGCTGAGGTCGGACAGGACGTAATAGTCCTGGGTGGCGGTGAGCTTCACAGCCAGACCGCCGGTGTTGTCTTCAATGGAGTAAGTAAATTCCACCGCGGGGCTGGAGGCCTCCTCGCTGCCCTGGGGGGTATAGAGTGCGGTCATGGGGAAGGAGAAGGTGCCAAGGGGCGTCTCCTCCGGCGCATCGGGGTTCTTATGGAAGGCGTAGATATCGTAGTGATCCTCCTGGAAGTCCTTCAGCAGCAGTGCGCCGCTGAGCTCCGGATCCCAGGTGATCTCCACCTTCTCCAGCTCCGCACCGGTGAGCTTCTCGCCCTGGTAATAGACCTCTGCCTTCCAGGGAGGGGCCTGCTCCAGCTCGCTGAGCTCGTAGACGGCCGTCCCCCCGGAGATCACCAGCTCCAGGGCTCCGGCAGGTCTGGGCTGCACCCGAATGCCGCCCTCCGGCCAGCCAAAGGCTCTGCCGTCCTTGTAGATCTCATAGCCGCTGAGGTAACGCACGGCCATATCCGCATCGAAGCTGCTGCCCATATCCAGATGGATATCCACAGAGCCGCTCTTGTCGCTGCTGCTGATCTCGTAGGCCTGACCGTCGATGTAGTAGTGACCGGTGTAGCTGGTGTCGCCCAGCAGGTCAGACTCGGTGTAAGCGCCGGTCTGGGCATCCATCATGCCGTAGCTCAGCTTGTAATCCGCCTCATAGAGAGTGTCGGGATCCACGCTGTTTCCGGCGGCATCGGTGAAGGTGAAAACGATGTCCACATCGGGCTCGTAGTAGATCTCCTTGCTGGTGGCATTGCCGGAATAGCTCAGGCTGTAGCTGCCCGCAGGACAGCCGGTATAGGTCACCATCATGCCCTGGAGGCTGGTATCAGGCACGCGGAGAGATTCGGGAGGGTTATTCCGGTCATCAGGTCTCTCGGCACCAAGCGTTGAGTACATCGTAGCAATTTCACTGACCTTCTGCCCAACCTCATTGCCGGCGGCATCAATGACACGAACATCAGAAATACTCTCGCCTTGGACAAAGACGATCATTTTGCTCAGCGAAACATCGAAATCCAGAGCATCGTTTTTGAAATGATTCTCTCCCATCGTATCTCGCCCGAAGATCGTGTTGCACATATTGGTAAGGTACTTCAGAACATCTTCACTTCGGCTGGCTTTCTCGGCAACCAGTTTGTGCTGACCTTGAGCAGTACAATTGGGTACAAGCGCGTTGGCTCCAATACCCAGGTACAAAACATTCATATCAGCGCTTGCAGCTTCCAGAACCTGTTTTAACTCTGTCATAGAGCTATCACCAAGGGTGTTTTTATTTCTGTCAAACACATCGCCGTCGGTAAGGACGATAAGCCACCGCTCCCCGCTCTGGTTTTTCATATCAGCGTAGCCCTGTTCCACCGCTTCGATGGGGGTACCCAGTGCATTCGGTGTAAAAATCCGACGGATTTTCTCTGCCTGCTCCGGTCCGGTCAGAACCAGCGGGTCATTCATGTCGTAGGGGGTTTCATCCACCGTGATGCCGTGCATGGGATAGATCCGCAGGCTGTCACCTTCGTTGAGCATGGAGGCGAAGACCTCCATGGCATAGGTGGCACGGGACCACTCCGTTTTTCTGCCGATATACATAGAGCCGGAGTTGTCAAAGACAATACCGATGGTACGGGGCGTGGCGGCTTTTGCTGCTGCCGCCTCTGCCCCCGGTAGGCCGCCAAGGAGCAGCCCCGTCAGCATGGTCAGCAATAGCAGAAAACAGATCGTTCGTTTCATCTCTTTCTCTCTCCTGAACTATTTTTTAGTGTGCTGTTAAGATTTAGTATACACGATTTAACTCGTCAAATCAATTATTATTTCAGGCTTTTTCTAACTGTCAAAAAATCCTGACTCTTTCCGCCTCCACGCCCGAAATATTACCCGTTAAGCTTCCTTTTTCGACCTTATCATCCACAGAGCCAGAGCTTGGCTACGATAACAGGCAGGAGCAGGGCGCTGTTGTAGCCGGCGGTGAAGCCCGGATGATCTCCACCTCCAAAAACACCCGCCGCAGTAAAATCTCCGCCAAAGTCTCCCAACGCTCCATGAAAACAAATCTCCTTGTAGATATGTAAGGCTATGCACCCCATCGAACCCTCGTAGGAACGCACCCACGGCACTACCGAGCCGGTGAATGGTGAAGGAGTAGGGGCAGGATACATCCTGCCCATGACACCACCGTCAAATAGATGGGCACCCCTAAAAACTACACCTAATCGCCACTGTAAGTGGATGTGGCGGATTTTTTGAAAATTCCCGGCAACATGTTACGCTGTTCCTCGGTCAGAGGCTTTGCTTTTGTCCCTCTTTCGTGGATCATGTTGATAACATTTTCAGGAAGCTTTTCGGAGACAACCTTGCCCCAATAGGCGCTGTCGGCAGATACAACATTATCGCTGCTGTCGATCATATCAGGCATGGGTTGGCTGTCATGGGTAGGGGCGGTGGTTACGGCATAATCGGTAATGAGTTTGCTGTCTGTGTCGGCTTTTATGTGGTCTTTATAGCCATAGTGCATCTCGTTAAAGATAGAATGATTTTCGACACGAAATATATAAAAATGTTAAATTCAAACAGATTCTAACGAAAGAGTTCGAGCATCTTTGAAAGCAAGGGAAGCGTTGGCAATAGCTATCCGGAAATAATTGTGAAAAACGTCCAATTATGCATGACAGCAGTGCCATCTGAGGGACGGTGGAATGTTTGCAATTTTAACTTGAAAGCGGCAGGTCGGCGGAAGGTCGGCTTTGGGGTGCTGTAAGGCACGGAACTCCAAGGAAGTCCTGGGCAGGCTGGTTTACATAATACGCCTTCAAGTCCCGCCTCGCCCACCAGGAAAAAGACAGGTTTCGAAAGAAACCTGTCTTTTTCAATGATATCCGTTCCTTGGCACGAACGGGTGATATATCTTCGATATGATATCGCTCTGCGAGCGATGATATATGCCTTCGG
>JAFQCY010000052.1 GCA_017399355.1 Oscillospiraceae bacterium | reverse complement strand
CTTATCGGTCTGTTGACAGCACCCAATGCCTCCCTTGTTAAAGGGAGGTGGGTCGCCTTGAAAAGGCGACTCGGAGGGATTCCGCACGCCGCAACACCGTTATTCTGCAAGGTTTTCGGCGAATTCGTACTGCCTGCACGAATCCCCCCGGATCGCCTTTTAGGCGATCCGACCCCCGTTGACAAGGGGGGCTTTGGCTGCAGCAAACTGTTCGGCAAATTTCTGTTTGACCTTATGCTACGGGCGCACACAGTTCGCCTTAACGAGTTTTATTGGGGTGTAAGCAGCGGTTTGATCAATTCTTGATTTTATAAAGCACTGCTGTCTCGCCAAAAAAGTGAGGCAGCTTTTTGCAGAAAGTGTTGACAAATGTAAACAACTGTGTTATACTGTGCTTACAGATGTAAACAAAGGAGCTGATAGGATGCGATCGGATCTGAAAAAGCTGACCGAGGCGGAGTGGAGCGTGATGGAATGCCTGTGGGAGCATTCTCCTGCCACCGGCCGTGAGATCACAGAGAAGCTGGAGCAAAAAGAGGGCTGGAATCGCTCTACCACCCTCACCTTACTCTCCCGTCTGGAGGGCAAGGGTGCTGTAACCACCGGTAACGAGGGCGGCAAAAAGACCTTTTCTCCCGCTGTGCAGCGGGAGGAGGCGGCTTCACGGGAGACCGAGGATTTTCTCAGCCGTGTCTACAAGGGCAGCGTATCCCTGATGCTCAGCGCCATGACTCAAAAGAAAGCCCTGTCTCAAAATGAAATTGACGAGCTCTATGCCATGCTGAAGGAACTGGAAGGAGGCGCTTGATATGCTTCAATGGATCATCTCCTCCTCCGTGCTGATTGCGGTCATTTTGCTGCTCCGTCTGCTGCTGAAGGGGCGCATCTCTCTGCGGCTGCAGTACGGCCTCTGGGCTCTGGTGCTGCTGCGGCTTCTGCTGCCCTTTACCATCGGCAGCAGTCCGATCAGCGTCAGCAATTTTGCCCCTATGGAGGCACAGACCCCTCCGCCTGTCGTGGCTGTGGATCAGGAGTCTGCTGATCAGGATCAGCCCCACATAGTAGTACCCGATCAGTCCTGGCAGCCGCAGGTGGAAGATCAAATTCCCCAAAGCCAACCACCGGTCACCCAGCAGCCTGACACCCAGCAGCCTATCACCCAGCAGCTTGTGACGCAAGCACCCACAGAGCCTGCTGCCACTGACTCTCATAATAAGATCAATCTTTCCGCAGCCGAAATCCTTAGGACTCTGTGGATCATCGGCACTGTGGCGGTAGGGATCTGGTTTGCAGCAGTGAACCTGCGGATGCACCGTAAGCTCCGTGCCTCCCGCCGCCCGGTGGAGGTAGAGAATTGCAGCCTGCCGGTCTATGTCAGCGACCAGGTGGATACGCCCTGTCTCTTCGGCCTGTTTCGCCCTGCGATCTATCTGACAGAGGAATGCCTGGAGGATGAAAGCACCCTCCGCTACGCTATCGTCCACGAGCAGACCCATTATCGCCACCTGGACTCCCTCTGGGCGCTGCTGCGCTGCCTGTGCCTGGCGCTGCATTGGTATAACCCCCTGGTCTGGTGGGCAGCCCTGGCCTCTCAGAAGGATGCGGAGCTGGCCTGTGACGAGTCGGTGCTGCGCCGCCTGGGCGACAGCGACCGTGCGCCCTACGGCAGGGCCCTCCTGCGCCTTACCTGCGAGAAGCGGCCAAGGCTCCTGTCCGTCTCCACCACCATGACCGGCAGCGCAAAGAATATCAAAGAGCGCATCACCATGATCGTCAAGAAGCCCCAAATGGCCATCTATACCCTCGTGGCCGTTCTCCTGATCACCGCCATTACCGTAGGCTGCACCTTCACCGGCGCCGAGGTTCCGGAACAAACGGAGACAGATGCTACTGAGGATATTCTCCCTGAGTCTACGGAACCTACAACGGAAGATCCCACAACTACTGAGGACAATACCACTTCCTCGGAGAGTGACCGGGAAGAACTTGTTTCTCCTGAAGAGGCGATTCGGCAGCTATATTCCGTAAGAGAAGAAATGTGGATCTGGCTGGAGTTGGCAGACGGCGGCTGCACCCGGGCCTTCTGCCTGAATGAAAGCTGGTATATTGATCGGTTTACCGAATATATGCAGCATTACGATTGGACAGAGCCGGAGCAGACGGAGGATATTCCCCAAGACCGATACGTCATGCTGCAATCTCCCAACCAAAGCCATAAATTGAAAATCTATTCTGATCGGATCTTCTATGAAAACGGTGAGGAAAGCTTTATTTGGATTGCAAGACCAAAGGAGGGGACGAGTCTCTCCTTGGTGGAGTTTATGCGTCCGGAATATGACCGTCTGGAGGAATCCTATACCGCTCCAAACAGCTGGAGCTATGCAATGGAGGGCAACGCAGAGGAGGCGGTGCAGATTTATGCGGAACAGTATCACCGCCAAACTGTGATGAAGCCTCTGACTCCGGGGAATCTCTATGCTGTGATCGACTATCAACTGATCGATTATAGGATCCTCTCCGTCAGAGAAGATGGCAATTTCGTGGAGTTTGAGATCTACTATGCCTTTATGCCGGCCAATACCGACCCGAATAACAATCCGCTGGCTGCCGGTGGTGTGGAGGTCGATAGGGAGGAGTACGGCGGTATGTGGACGACTTCCTCCGTACATCACCTGGAACGGGCTATGGATGGTCTCTGGCATTTTGGTATGATCTCCAATGAAAGCGCTGCAACTATCGAAACGCCAAGCTCTCCTGCGGAGGCCTTTGAGCTGCTGTATGGAGAACCACAGCGGTTGCGTATGTACCTGAAACAGGGTAGTGGGGAGATTTCCTCTGTGCTGTGCACCGGCTACCCTTCCTATTTTGAGATTCTGATGTCCGCCATGGAGGAGGAAAACTGGGAAAAAGCGGATCCCTCCGAATTCTCTGCCGACGGTGATTTCGCTGTGATGCTGCTCTCTGAGGACGGCAGGCATATGCTCGCTGCATCAGGGAAAACGCTGCTCTATGAGACAGAAGGACTCCGTCTGTGCTGGAGAGAGACAGAGAATACCTGGTGGAGAGAAGAGGAAACGCTGGCAGCATATCTCTATGAACGCATTTACCAAAATGAGGAAGTCTCCATCACTCGGATCTCTTTCTCCAGTGAGGGAACGGCAGAAGATGCGGCCCGTTGCTTGGTAGAGGAGGAATATGCAAGGCATTTTATGAATCTGTCTGAGAACCACTGGTTTGCCTATTCGGCATATAAGCTGAGAGACTGGGGAATTCTGGAAACCAGCGAGGACGGGAATGCCGTTCTCCTGTGGTTTGATCACGCTTTCACCCCGAAAAATTCACCCCTTGACCAGGTGATCATTGGAAACGGCGGCCTTGGTACCGGCGATTACGAAGGTATGGTCTACACATACCGGGAGGTCGTTCTGCGGAAAATGAGCGATGGTAAATGGTATCTTGTGGGTGGTGGCACAGGCGGCGTAACCCTCCGTGACGGCTTCTAAAAAATCAAAAACCAATCGGCTGCCTCAACCCGAGGCAGCCGATTGCTGTTATGAAATAATATGCAAGGGAGCCATAAGAAAAAAGAACCGCCCACAGCGTCGTGCCCTCAGACCTAAAAGGCAGGGGCTCGCACATAAAAAGCAGTTCTTTCCGCCATGGAGTACCGCCATGGAGTACCATAAACGAAAGCTGCTGTCAAGCAGGATTATCCATAGAAAAGGGACAAGATCCCACGACAAGCAGAAATTTGCCGAACTGTTTGATGCAGATGCAATTTACACCGTAGGGCGGGGGCTTGCTCCCGCCGGCGGTAGAAACTCACTAATTTGTACTGCTCTAAGGCGAATTCGTGCAATGTTGCAAGATTTTTCCTCTGCTCCGGT
>JAFQCY010000051.1 GCA_017399355.1 Oscillospiraceae bacterium | reverse complement strand
CATCGTGGATAGCGGGGAGAATGGCATCATAGACCCACTCGCTGTGACCGTTGCGGGTCAGCTGATCGCGGTAGAGGTTAGTGATGACAAAATGGGTGGGGTGGAAGTACTTGAAGGAGTGACGGGCGTAGCGTTCATCACTCTCCAGCAGTAATACGTCACCCTTCAGCTTGCCAAACAGGGTGGCGTTGCAGAGGATCAGGGTGGTGACACCCTCGATCTGATTGGAGCCTTCGGCTTTGTAGACGACCTTTTTGCCGCTCTCGCGGAGAATGGCTGCGATCATCTCCACGGTAGAGGTCTTGCCGTTGCTGCCGGTGACCGCAACGATCATCTTAGGCTTCTGAATTCTGCGTAAAATATCGGGACAGATCTTCAGGGCATATTTCCCCGGGAGACTGGTCCCCTTCCCCACAAAGCCGCCGATCAGCTTCAGCAGTCTGCAGGCCAGGATCGCAAGAAATTTTCTCATAACACTCTCTATCCTTTCTGCGTCTCTTTTGCGAAAGTGGATTATAGCACAAAGCCTGCACTTACGCAAGCATATTCAGGAATTCTTCCTCAGTTAATACGGAGATGCCCAGCTCGTTGGCTTTCTTCAGCTTGCTTCCGGCATTTTCTCCGGCCACCACATAGCTGGTCTTTTTGGAGACAGAGCCGGAGACCTTACCGCCGAAGGCTTCGATCTTCTCCGTAGCCTCGTCACGGGTAAAGAGGCTCAGCGCCCCCGTCAGCACAAAGGTCAGGCCGGCAAAACGGTCATCCACCTGCTTTTGCTCTGCCGAAAGATTCACACCGGCATTACGCAGCGCCTCGATCATCTCTTTACAGGCAGGATCTGCAAACCAGCAGACAATATTCTCAGCCGTAATGGCACCGATATCCCGGATCTGGGTCAGCTCCTCCACGGAGGCTGCCATCAGAGCATCCATATGGCCAAAGGTTTTTGCCAGCACCTTGGCCGCTTTTTCTCCCACCTGCCGGATGCCCAAGGCAAAGATCAGGCGGCTGAGATCGCGGGTCTTGCTGTCTGCAATAGCGGCAAGCAGGTTTTTTGCAGCTTTCTCGCCGCTCTTCCAAAGGCTCTTCACCTCGTCCAGCTCTAATGAATAGATATCTGCCGGGCTTTTGATGCAGCCCTTATGGATCAGCTGATCCACGATCGATTCCCCCAGGCCATCGATATCCATGGCGTTCCGGGAGACAAAATGGGCGATATTACGGCTTAGCTGTGCGGGGCATTGGGAGCCGGTACAGCGGAAGGCAGCACCGTCCTCATCCCGGCAGACCTTTGCGCCGCAGACAGGGCAATGCTCCGGCAGCTGATAAGGGCTTGTCCCCTCAGGGCGCTTGGACAGCACCACCTCCAGGATCTCGGGGATGATCTCTCCGGCCTTGCGAATGCGAACCGTATCGCCGATGCGGATATCCTTCTGGGTAATGAGATCCTGGTTATGAAGGGTAGCATTGGTCACGGTAGTACCGGCCAGGCGGACAGGTGCAACCACCGCCTTGGGCGTCAGCACACCGGTGCGCCCCACCTGCACCACGATCTCCTGCAGCACTGTCTCCTTGATCTCAGGTGGGTACTTATAGGCGCAGGCCCAGCGTGGGAATTTTGCCGTGCTGCCCAGAAGCTTCCGCTGAGAAAGTTCATTCAGCTTGACCACAGCGCCATCAATATCAAAGGGAAGCTCATACCGCTCCCGGTCGATGCGGACAATGGCAGCCTGCACCTGCTGCAGCGTGCGGCAGAGTTCGTAGGGAATTACCTTAAACTTCAGCGACCGCAGGTAATCCAGGGTTTCACCGTGAGATTGGAATTCCTTCCCCTCGGCCAGCTGCAGATTAAAGATCAGAATATCCAGCTTCCTTGCAGCGGCAATGGAGGGATCCAGCTGACGGAGGCTGCCTGCTGCCGCATTACGGGGATTGGCAAAGAGGCTCTGACCCATAGCTTCCCGCTTTTGATTCAGCTCTTCGAATACGGCTCGGGGCATAAAGACCTCGCCCCGGACGATCAGGCGGTGGGGGGCATCTTCCAGCTGCATGGGGATGGAGCGGATGGTTCTGAGATTTTCCGTCACATCCTCCCCTACCATGCCGTCACCACGGGTAGCCCCACGGGTAAACACACCGTCCACATATTCCAGCGCTACAGACAGTCCATCCACCTTAGGCTCTACGCTGTAGACCGGATCGCTGCAGCTTTGCCGCACCCGCTGGTCAAATTCCTCTACCTCGTCGGGAGAGAAAACGTCCTGCAGGCTCTCCAGTGGCACAGCGTGCTCCACCTTCTCAAAGCGATCCAGGGCCTTTCCGCCCACACGCTTCGTAGGAGAATTGGCGGAAGCAAACTGGGGATATTGAGCCTCCAGCTCCTCCAGCTCCCGAAGCAGATGGTCATATTCATAGTCCGCCATCTCCGGGGCATCCAATACATAATATTTATAATTCGCCTCTTCCAAAAGCTTGGTCAAGGACTGGATTCTGGATTTTGGTTCCATATTGATTCCTCCATACCGAAGTAGGTCGTAGGCACCGTGCCTACAATAACGGTTTGTGCAGCCAGCACCGCAGAGTCCACGGGGATATCCCGTGTCCCGGTCCAGGTCAGGATCGTGATCACCACATGGATGTCAATGGTAATGCTATGGAGGGTTTGATTGATCCCGGCCTCTGAAAATTCATTTCGAAATACCGCATCGGAGGTGCGCACCGCAAGGACACGCACCGGAAGATCCGGCCCTCGTCCGGAGAACAATTCCGGCAGCAGCACTGAGCCTATGGGCACACCCAACTGCTCCCAGGAGAGCTGCTCCAGTTTCTCATCCACCCGAAGCAGCACGGCGGCCTTCAGGCGGTTGATCTCCTCTATGTTGGTGCGTACCGCCGTTACATTGCCCTTCAGATCCTTATCTATGGTAATCATACGGTCATAGGCGATCTCTCCGGCTGCGATCTGCTCGCCGATGGCCAGATTGATGGCATCGGAGGCCTGGTTATCCACCTTTGTCGCAATCAGCTTCTCCGCCATAGGAGCAAGCTCATGGCGGCACAAAAGGGTCAGCGCCGTAAGGATCACCAGAAGTACGGAAAGGGTCATCCGAAGACGGTGCCGCTGTGTCAGTGTCATAGATACCACCCCACATATTCTATGCAGGGAAGGCAATTCTTTTACAGCTTTTTCATGCGGACAGAGGCAGCCTTTGCCATAAGCCGTTTGGTGCCCACCTGGTCAAAGGCGATCTCCAGCATGGCATCGTTACCAACAGGCAGTACGCTGAGGATCATGCCGGTTCCGAAGGTATCGTGCTGCACCATGTCTCCCTTGGCAAAAGTCGGCAGGGCCGTCTTGGCAGTAGGTGCTGCAGCGGCAGCACGGAAAGAGGCGGTAGCCGCCGGACGTTTCCGCTCTACGGGGTAGTCATTGCTCCAGGAGGCTGCGCCATAGGCGCTGCGCTGGGGTACTGCGCTGCCGCCATAGTTACCGTAGATCTGCGTGCGTGGGGATCGTTTCTCCATCAGAAGCTCCGGAGGGATCTCTCCCAGGAAGCGGGAGGGGCGGTTGCTTCCGGTGCGACCATAGAGCATACGCTGATGGGCGCTGGTGAGGGTAAGGCGCTTTTTTGCCCGGGTGATGGCAACATAGCAAAGGCGGCGCTCTTCCTCGATCTCCTCCTGCTCGCCGATGGAACGCATACTGGGGAAGATCCCCTCCTCCATACCCACCAGGTAGACATTTGGGAATTCCAGGCCCTTGGCTGCGTGCATGGTCATCATAACCACGGCATCGGCTTCTTTATCGTACTGCTCAATATCCGTATACAGAGCGACCTCCTCTAAAAAGCCACCCAAGCTGGGAGTATCGGTATTCTCCATATAGCTGACAATGGAGGACTTCAGCTCTCGCACGTTCTCCAGACGGCTGCGATTTTCCAGATCGTCCTTCTGCTCCAGCATGGCCACATAGCCGGTACGGATCAGCAGTTCCTCGTAAAATTCCGGAAGCGGCAGCTCATTGAGCAGATCTGCACATTCCTCAATGAGCATGGTAAAGGCCATAAGCTTCTGGGCACTGCGCTCCAAGGCAGGATAATTATAGGGATCGCTTACCACATAGTACACCGGCATCTGTCCGGCTTGGCACAGCCGCTCAATGGTCTCCACGGTTTTACCGCCGATGCCTCTGGGGGGCTGATTGATGATCCGCTTCAGGCGGAGATCATCGGCACGGTTATGGATCACGCAGAGGTAGGCCAGCATATCCTTGATCTCCGCACGGTCAAAGAACCGGGTGCCGCCGATGATGCGGTATGGCACACCGCTGCGCTTGAAGGCATATTCCAGGCTGTTGGACTGAGCATTGGTGCGGTAGAGAATAGCATGGTCTTTGAAGTTCTTACCTTTGGAAACAGAAAGAATATCATTGGCCACATAGGAGGCCTCATCGCTCTCGTTTACAGCTTCATAATGGAGGATCTGCTCACCACGGTCATTGCGTGTCCACAGGCGCTTGCCCTTACGGCCGCGGTTATTGGCGATCACTGCATTGGCAGCGTCCAAAATGCACTGGGTAGAGCGATAGTTCTGCTCCAGGCGGATCATTCTGGCGCCTTTGTACTGGCTCTCAAAATCCAGAATATTGCGGATGGTAGCGCCACGGAAGCGGTAGATGCTCTGGTCATCATCGCCCACCACGCAGATATTTTCATATCGACCAGCCAGCAGAGAGGCCAGAAGATACTGCAGATTATTGGTATCCTGATACTCATCAATGAGGACATAGCGGAATTTTCTCTGATAGTATTCCCGAACATCCTCCTGCTCCTGAAGCAGGCGCACCGTCAGGAGAATGATATCGTCAAAGTCCAGGGCATTGGCTCCTTTCAGCCTGCGGGTATACTCCTCATAGAGCTCTGCGATCTTTTTGCCCCGGTAATCCGTTCCGGCAGCCTCCGCCATGGCGGCAGGGCTTCGCATTTTGTCCTTCTCCTTGGAGATCAGGTTCAATACAACCTTGGGCGGGAAGGTCTTGTCATCCAGATTGCGATCCTTCAGGATCTCTTTCATCACACGCTCGGAGTCTGTGGTATCGTAAATGGTAAAGTCACGCTCATACCCCAGGCGATCAATATGGCTGCGGAGGATCCGGCAGCATGCAGAGTGGAAGGTCATGGCCCAGACATCCTGCCCCTCGGGGCCCAGCAGATTGGTCAGGCGATCCTTTAGCTCATTGGCCGCTTTGTTGGTAAAGGTGATGGCAATGACGGACCAGGGCTTGGGGGGATCCAGGGCACATAGCTCATCGCAGCGCAGAGGATCTGCAAGCTCCGGATGGGCCACGACAGATTCCAGGTAAAGGACATCCTCCTCTGTGATCTCCTCGGGGATCTCGTTGCAATCCGAGCCGCAGCCAAATCGCAGCAAATTGGCGATCCGATGGATCAGGACGGTGGTCTTACCGCTGCCTGCTCCGGCCAAAAGCAGCAGAGGCCCCTGCGTGCAAAGCACAGCCTCCAGCTGCCGGGGGTTCATATGTTGAAACTGCGCAGCAATATATGCCTTTCTCGCAGCAAGGAAACGCTCTTCAAAATTTCTTGTCATGGTTGCTCCTTTTCACACGCTTTATTTCTCCGTCTATTAAACCACATTTTTCGTGAAAAAGAAAGTATGTAAAAATAATTGTTTTCTTTTGCCGGATTATTTGCTACAATAAGACGGTGTATAAAAAGGAGTGTTCCAATATGACCCTTTCTCAAACCGCTCCGTGGCTGAACTATTTCGGGCATATTCCTCACAGCATTGCGTATCCCGAGGATACGATCTATGCTCTGGTCGCCAAAACCGCAAAGCAGTACCCCCAGCTTCCGGCCTATGAGTTTATGAACCGCATCACAACTTACGATGCATTCCTCAAGAAAATCGACCGAGCTGCCGCCGCTCTGGCTGCGCTGGGGATCGGCCCCGGGGATCGAGTCACCGTCTGCATGCCCAATAGCCCCCAGGCGCTGCATTGTTTCTATGGGCTGAGCAAGCTGGGCGCAATATCCAGCATGATCCATCCTCTCTCCGCTACCCAGGAGATCAGCTTCTATCTGGATACCGCCGACAGCAAGGCCATCCTGACCCTGGATCGTTTCTATGGCAAAGTAAAAAAAGCCTGCGATAGTGCAAAGCGGAAGCCTATGCTGCTGATCGCAACCATCCAGGAGGAATTGAGCCCCCTGATGAAGCTGGGCTTCGCCCTGACCCAGGGCCGAAAATCCCCCAAGCTTCCCAAGGATGGCAGCTACCTGCTCTGGGCCGATGTCTTAAAGAAGCAAGCTCCCCTGCCTCCTGTAAGCCATAGCTGCAGAGAATGTGCCTGCATTCTCTTCTCCGGCGGCACCACCGGCACCACCAAGGGAATCTGTCTCTCGGACTATAATTTCAATGCCCTGGCGCTTCAGACCATTGCCGCCAGCGGCTGCAAGAGCATCGTAGGCGAGAGTATGCTGTCTATCATGCCGGTTTTCCACGGATTTGGTCTTGGAATCGGGATCCACACAGCTCTGGTGGGCGGTGCGAAATGCATCCTTGTGCCTACCTTCTCTGTAAAGACCTATGCTAATTTACTCCGGAAGAAAAAGCCCAGCTTTATTCCCGGCGTGCCGACCCTTTTTGAGGCCCTACTTCGTGCCGAGAAGCTGGAGAAGCTGGATATGTCCTTCCTGAAGGGCGTTTTCTCCGGCGGCGACACCCTGTCCGTAGAATTAAAGCACAAGGTTGACAGCTTCCTGAAGGCTCACCATGCCAAGGTGCAGATCCGTGAGGGCTACGGCACGACGGAATGCGTCACAGCCAGCTGCCTGACCCCCGTGGACTATGCACGGGAGGGCTCTATCGGCATTCCCTTCCCCGACACCTTCTATAAGATCGTCAAAGTCGGAACTACCCAGGAGCTCCCGGCAGATACCGAGGGCGAGATCTGCCTCTCCGGCCCCACCGTCATGCTGGGCTATCTGGATAAGCCGGAGGAGACTGCTCTGGTTTTGCAGCTGCACGCTGATGGAAAGCTTTGGCTGCACACAGGAGATCTTGGCAAGATGGATGCAGACGGCTTTGTATACTTCCGGCAGCGCATTAAGCGCATGATCATCTCGTCCGGCTACAACATCTACCCCGGCCAGCTGGAGAACATCATCGACGGTCATGAAAAGGTTCTGCTCTCCTGTGTGATCGGAGTGAAGGATCCCTACAAAATGCAGAAGGTCAAAGCCTTTGTGGTTCTGCGGCCGGAGTATGCCCCCTCTGATGCGATCAAGGCAGAGCTGATGGCATACTGTGCTGAACGGATCGCCAAATATGCCATGCCATATGACATCGAGTTCCGCAAGGAGTTGCCCAAAACGCTGGTAGGAAAGGTCGCCTACCGGGAGCTGGAAAAGGAAGCGGAGGAACAATGAGCGACAAGAAACCTGTCTCCCGTATTTGGGAGCTGGATGCGCTGCGTGGGCTTTGCATCCTGTTTATGATGGTGATCCATCTGTTTTTTGATCTGGAATACTTTGCCGGGCTGGAGCTGGGACTACCGGAATGGTTTGATCTTGTGCAGCAGTACGGCCATATCTTCTTTGTCCTCATCTCCGGCATCTGCGCTACCCTGGCCAGCAGAAGCTTTCAAAGAGGCATTTACGTCTTCGGCTGCGGCCTGCTGATCAGCTATGTGACCCTATTTGCCGAGGTTTTCTTTCAGCTCAACGGGATCCGGATCTGGTTTGGCATTTTGCACCTGCTGGGTGTGTGTATGATGCTCTATCCTCTCTTTAAAAAGCTGCCCCATTGGGCCCTGGCTGTAATCGGCCTTTGCTTCGTTGTGCTGGGCTTCTGGATGGATACCATTCGGGTGGATGTGATCTGGCTCTTCCCCATCGGACTTCGCTCCGGCACGGTGTTTACCGGCAGTGACTTTTTCCCCCTTTTCCCCGGTTTTGGTTGGTTTCTGATCGGCGCCGCTCTCGGAAAATCCGTCTACAGAAAGAAGCTAAGTCTTTTGCCAAAGGTTCGTTCCTCTGCCCTTCCCCTTCGGTTTTTGAGCTTCGTAGGCAAGCACTCCCTGATCATTTACCTGGTGCATCAGCCGGTGCTTTATGCCATAACATTCCTGTTCATTATGTAATTACTTCTGCAGTAGCTCGCTTGTCAGACAGCTCCTGCAGCAAATATGCAGCAAGGCCGTACAGGTGCATCCTGTACGGCCTTGCTGTATCTCATTCTCTCAGAAGTCTTCTGCGGGCAATGTTGATGGTATTCTCCTGCATATGGTTCATCCAGGCAATGCTTCTGCCGCAGCCAAAGGCCACGCAGGAGTCCGCATCGTCTGCCACCATGCAGTTCATCTGAGTCCACTCCTGCAGCAGACGATCCATTCCGTAGATCCGGCTGCCGCCACCGGTCAGGACGATGCCATTTTCCGCAATGTCAGAAACCAGCTCGGGGGTGGAGGTCTCCAGGACATCCAGCACACGCTCTACGATCTGACGGGCAGGCCGTCTCAGCGCCTCCAGCATATCCTCTCCGCTGAGGACGACTTCTCCCGCAAGACCGTTTTTCACATTGCGGCCCTTGACCCGGTACTCCAGGCGATCCGGCCGGTCATAAACGCAGCCGATGGAGTGCTTAGCCTCCTCTGCCGTATTCCGACCGATAACCAGACCGTATTTCTTGCGGACATATTTCATAATGGCCTCATCAAAGGCCACACCGGCTACCTTAATGGAAGCGGAGTTGGCTACCGCATTCATAGACAGGATGCCGATATCTGTCGTTCCGCCGCCGATATCCACTACCATGCGTCCCTTGGGGGTAGAGACATCCAGATTTGCACCCAGGCCCGCAGCCAGAGGCTCCTCAATCAGATATACCCGACGGGCACCGGCTTCGGTAGCCGCCTGAATAACCGCACGCTCCTCCACCTCCGTAATGCTGCTGGGCACAGAAACGATCATACGGGGCTTAATGATGCTGTTCTTTACCACACGGCGCACCAGCTCCGTCAGAAGCTTGGAGGTCATCTCGAAGTCCGTGATCACACCGTCACGGATGGGATGGATGGCAGCAACATTGCCGGGAGTTCTGCCCAGCATATTCCGTGCGGCAGCACCGACCTGCAGAACCTTGCCGGAGTTTTTATCCAGCGCAACCACGGCGGGTTCGCGGAGGATCACGCCCTTACCGGCCTGATAGATCAGAATATTGGAGCTGCCCAGGTCAATGCCCAGGTCCTTAGAAAAAATGGCCATATTCATTACACCTACTTATATAGTTTTCTTGCCGCTGCCAGGGTCAGGCAGCGAACCTCAGAAGCACCGGCAATGCGCAAGGTCGCACAGCATTCGCTAACCGTAGCGCCGGTGGTCAAAACGTCATCGATCAGAAGGATCTTTTTCTCCCGGTATCGCTCCGGGCGATAGGGCGAATAAACGCCCAGTACGTTTACCGCTCTTAAGTCACTGCTCTTCAAGCCGGATTGCGGCGGATTATCCTTGTCTTTTGTCAGGCAGCGATACACGGGAACATCCAGCTCATTCCCAATGGTCTGCGCCATCAGCTCAGATTGATCAAAACCACGCTTTTTTCTCCGCTTGGCGCTAACGGGCACAAAGGTAACCAGATCAAAGGGAATCTTCCTGCGTAGGATCTCCAGAGCCAGGAGCTTCCCATAGACCGCCCCATAATTCTGCATACCGGAGAACTTGTAGCGGCGAACAGACTCGGGAACCTTGTCCTCATAGTAATACAGACTAAAGGCTTCTTCGCAAAAGCGAATTGCTTTAATCTCACCTTCGGTTTTGGGAAGGCTTTGGCGGCATCGGGCGCACAGATCTGTCTCACGGCTATCCAGCAGTTTCCTGCAGAATACGCATTTGGGCGGAAACAAGAGATCCAGCAGCCAGTCAATCAGCTTCATACGCCGAGCTTCTCCAGCAAGCGGTGCCGCAGACCGCAGTAGCGCTTATTGCGACGGTTATTCTCTGTCATGGCGGCGATCACCTCTTCGTTACCGACCATCACCATCAGCTCTCTGGCCCGGGTCATGGCGGTATAAAGCACCCCACGGGTCAGAAGCATGGGGGCACCGGCAAAAGGCACAAAAATCACCGCACGATACTCACTGCCCTGGCTTTTGTGGGCCGTAATGGCATAGGCCAGCTCCAGCTCTCCCAGAAGATCCGTCTGGTAGGAAACGACCTTATCGTCAAAGCAAACCTCCAGCAGGCCCTCCGCATGGTCGATCCGGCGGATCTGGCCGATATCGCCGTTAAACACACCCATACCGACACTGCCGTCCGCCTTCTTCCAGATTATATCATAATTATTTCGGATTTGCATCACCCGATCCCCCTCCCGGAAGCAGTTTTCTCCGAAAAATGCTTCTTTTTTCATAGGAGACTGCGGATTCAGCGCTGCCTGAAGCATACGGTTCAGGTTTACCGTACCGCATTGTCCCTTTTTGGTGGGGCTGATGACCTGGATCTCCGGTGCGGGGATCCCCATATTCTCGGGAAGTCGACGGGCACAGAGGTCGCAGACCGTCTGTACCAGCTGATTGGGATCATGCCGTCGCATGAAAAAGAAATCCCGGTCCTTTACATTCAGCACGGGAAGCTGTCCCTGATTGACCGCATGGGCATTCATGACGATCATGCTCTCCCGAGCCTGGCGGAAGATCTCCGTCAGGCGAATGCTGCATACTGCACCGCTGCGGATCAAATCGCCAAAGAGGTTGCCTGCGCCAACAGAGGGCAGCTGATCCGGGTCACCCACCAGGATCAGGCAGGCTTTGGGAGGCAGCGCCAAGAGCAGGCTGTGCATCAAAAGCAGATCCACCATAGACATCTCGTCTACGATCAGCGCATCGCAATCCAGGGGGTCATTCTCCCCCTTGGCAAAATACATCTCTCCGTTTTCCGGGGAGATCTGGGTCTCCAGCAGGCGGTGGATCGTAGATGCCTCACGGCCTGTCAGCTCAGAAAGGCGCTTGGCAGCTCGTCCTGTAGGGGCAGCCAGGAGCGTTTTTCTGCCCAGAAGATCAAAAAGCTCCAAAATGCCGGAGAGTGTGGTGGTTTTTCCGGTACCCGGGCCGCCGGTCAGGATCATGGCTCTCCGTGCCGCAGCTGCCAGGATCGCCTCCTTCTGCATATGGGCATAGCGGATGGACTTATTTCGCTCAATGGTCTGCAGGAAGCGCTCACCCTCCGGCAGCTCCTTGACGGGACTATGGGCCATTTGAATGATGCGCTCCGTAATGTAAGCCTCCGCCTCATAATACTCGGGAAGGTAGACCGCCTGCAGCCCGGCAATGGTATCCACCTCTACGCTTCCGAATTCCGTCAGTCGGGTCAGAGCCGAGGCAATGATCCCCACATCCAATTCCAGCATCTGAGCCGTGGCAAGCACAAGCTTGTCCAGAGGGAGGAAGCTATGGCCGTTATTCAAATTATGCCGCAGCTCGAAAATCACTGCGGCTTCTACCCGGCAGTCATCTCCGGCATCAAAGCCGATCTGAAGGGCCATCTCATCCACTTGGGAGAAGGTAGCGCCGAACTGCGGCTGGGTCAGGAGGTAGGGATTCTCCTGCACCAGCTCACCGCTTTTCTCGCCATAGACCCGATACAGACGAACGGCGATGGATGCCGGGATACGGTAAGCGCTGAGGAACTCAATCAGCCGGCGAAGCCCTACCTGGCGGCGAAAAGCCTCGCCCATTTCCAACGCTGCTTTCACGGAAATACCGCTGATCTCCGCCAGACGTTCCGGGCTGCGATCCAGGATCTTCAAGCTATTCTCGCCGAATTTTCCAACGATTTTTTCAGCCGTTTTGGGGCCGATCCCCTTTACTGCACGGGAGGAGAGATAGGATAAAATATCATTGCAGGTATCCGGGAGCAGGCGCTCCAGGAATTCCGCTTCAAACTGCTTTCCATAGGTGCTGTGCTGCACCCACTTCCCCGTGACGATCAGACGCTCTCCCGCAATGGCCGAGGGGATCACACCGACCACGGTAATCATGCCGCCGTCTTCACTCTCCATCTTGATCACGGCATATCCATTTAATTGATTCTGATAAACAACTGCGGCAATGGTTCCGCTAATCAGTTCCTGCTCCAATTCCATCTATCTCCCAATTGATGTACTCAAGGACCTGCTCCGGTGCGCAGAGGAAGGCCTCTGTCTCCCGGGCAAGCAAGATTTGCGCTGCCATTACGCTTTCGGGATCAAGTCCCCGATCCACAAAAAGCAAGGTTCCGCAAATAATATGTTTCTTCTGCTTTTTTAAGCAGCAATGAATCTGCTGCTCAACTCTCGCCGCCGGGCCCGACAGGCATACCACATGGCATAGCGCAGGGCAGGATCTCCGGCTTTGAAGCTGCAGCAGCAGGAAGATCCCCAGGAAAGCCAGAAACAGCAACAGAGCGAGATACAGTTCCATACTTCATCACCTCAGCCCATTTTATGAGCTTACGATGAGAAATGTGCATAGCGCTTACTCTGCCTGCAGAAGTGTCTCGGCACAGAGCATCCCGTCTGCTGCAGCAGACATAATGCCGCCGGCATAACCGGCACCCTCTCCGCAGGGGTAAAGGCCACGGAGGCTGCTCTGAAGATCCTCTCCCCGAAGAATGCGGACGGGCGAGGAGCTTCTGGTCTCCGGTGCAGTAAGGATGGCATCTGCCGCAGCAAAGCCCTGAAGCTGGCTGTCCAGACTCATGAGAGCCGACTCCAGCGTACGGCAAATATCCTCAGGGAACAGCTGATGCAGATCGCAAAGCTTAACCCCGGGACGGTAGGTCGGCTGAACCTCCCCAAATCCGGCAGAGGGCCTGCCTGCAAGGAAGTCGCCGACTCGCTGAGCCGGAGCGCAATAGTTCTCACCGCCCAGATGGAATGCTGCTGCTTCGATCTCCTCCTGCCACTGCATACCGCCTAAGGGGCCGGGGTATGGAAACCGCTCAGGCTTCAGGGTAACCAGCAGGGCTGCATTGGCATTTTCGCCGCCTCGGTCACCATAACTCATGCCGTTGGTCACGACCTGCCCCTTCTCAGAAGCAGCCGCAACCACATAGCCGCCGGGGCACATGCAGAAGGTGTAGGCCGAGCTTCCGTCGGGCAAATGGCAGGAGAGCTTATAGTCCGCCGGAGGAAGGCTTCCGCTGCGTGCAGTCCCATATTGGGCCTGATCCACCATGGCTTGCTTATGCTCAATACGGCAACCCATGGAGAAGGGCTTGGGCTCCATGGGGAGCTTCGCATCCCACAAGGCCCGGAAGGTATCCCTGGCGCTGTGCCCAATGGCCAGGATCACAGCTTTACAGGGTAGCTCCCTATCTTGACCGTCTTTTTCATATACAAGAGCGGAAACCGCTCCGTTTTCTTCACGAAACTCTTTGAATTTTGCACCGAAGCGGACTTCTCCACCCAGGGCTTCGATTTTATGACGGATGTTCTGCACCACATGAAAGAGAATATCTGTGCCCACATGTGGCTTTGCATCGAATAAAATCTCCTCCGGTGCGCCGTATTTCACCAGCTGGCGCAGGATCCACCGGCTGCGGGGATTTTTGGTTCCGGTATTTAATTTCCCATCTGAGAACGTCCCGGCACCGCCCTCGCCAAAAAGCACATTGCTCTCGGTATCCAGGGCTGCTCCGCTCCAAAATTCCTCAACCTTTGCCCGGCGAAGCGGTGCGGGATCTCCACGCTCCAGCACAATAGGTCTGCTGCCGGCAAGGGCAAGGGTCAGGGCAGCAAACATCCCCGCAGGGCCAAACCCAACCACTACAGGCCGATGGGGCAGGGGTTTCTTCAAAACCGTATAATGATAGGGCTCCTCCTTGGTGATTTTACTGCTCCTGGCCTGACGGAGAACCAGGCGCTCACCGGAATGCAGCGTGACATCCACGGTATAGACCCAGTGTAGGGATGGCTTTTTCCTGGCATCCAGAGAGCGCTTGAAGATCTGCAGAGTCTGGATCTGAGAAGCTTTGATCTTCAGTGCCTGCGCTGCATGGTATAGAAGATCCTCCCGGGTATGCTCCACAGGAAGGATCAGATCTCGAATTCGAATCATACTGTTCCTCTCAATTGTCCTGCCAGTCGGCCGGAAGACCAGGCCCACTGGAGATTGTAGCCGCCGCAATCGCCGTCGATATCCAGCACTTCCCCTGCGGCATAAAGGCCGGGGCACAGGCGGCTTTCCATGGTATTGGGGTCAAAGTCCGCTGTGAGAATGCCTCCTGCGGTAACCTGAGCGGCATCCATGCCCATAACGCCCTGAACCTCCAGCTGCAGGCACTTGATCTTCTGGGCGATCCGCTTCAGATCGACCGGCTTCAGACTGGCGCAGGGCTGCTCAAAGGCATAACCGCAAGCCCGCAAAACCGTCCTGCCCAGGCGATTATGGAGGATTCCCACCAGAAGATGCTCCGCAGGAAGCTGCGGCAACTCCTTGACACGCTGGGCCAGAAGCAGCTTCAGTTTCCCCTCTCCTGTCCGGGGCAAGAGGTCGATCTGGACAAAGCCCTTGCCACCGGAGGTAGAGATCGAACGGGAAAGCTCAAAGATAACAGGCCCGCTGATACCATAGTCTGTAAACTGCAGCTCTCCGCTGCGCTCCTCTGCTTCGTAGCGCACCACTGCCTCGCAGCGCACACCCTTCAGAGAGCGAACCAGGGTCGGATCGGTCTTGACCTGTACCAGAGATGGATAGAGCTTGCTGCGGCTATGCCCAAAGGCTGCCAAAAGCCGGTATCCGCTATCGGTACCGCCCAGCTTTCCTCCGGCTACACCACCGGCGCAGAGGATCACACGGTCACAGCGCAGCTGCTCTTCTCCGGCAGAGACCAAGAAGCAGCTGCCGGTTTTCTTCACGCTGCTGACCTCGCAGCCCGTAAGAAGCCGGACACGATCCCGCTGCTCCAGGTGCAGGCGGAGGACATCCACCACGGAATTGGCGCTGTCGCTGGCCGGATAGACCCTGCCGCTCTCCTCCTGTACGGTCAGGAGCCCCAGGGAGCGGAAATAATTCAGCGTTTGATCCACATCGAAGGCTTCCAGAGCAGGCCGACAGAAGGCAGGCTGCTGCCCGTGATAATAGGTCTGGGAGGCATGAAGATTGCTTAAATTACAGCGGCCGTTGCCGGTGGCAAGGAGCTTGCGCCCCAGCCTTGTCTGTCGTTCAATCAAAATCACTTCATTCTCCGGGCATTCCGAAGCGGTCAGCGCCGCCATCATACCCGATGCACCACCGCCGATCACGCAAACGATCAAGCAATCCCCTCCCATTCCGGATTTATTCGAATTATTTTATCATACAGAGCGAAAAAAAGCAACTACAGCAAGTACCTCTTTTCGCCGGAAAAGGGGTACTTGCTGTAGATTTCTCTATACGGCAGGCAGCACGACTTCAAGACTCAGATTCGCACCGTCGGAAGATACTGCAAGGATCTTGCCGCCATGACTCTGGGTGATGGCTTTTGCTATGGAGAGACCGATCCCAAAACCGCCGGTCTCAGAATTTCTGGAGGGATCCGTCCGATAAAAGCGCTCGAAAAGCTGCTCCAGATCCTTCGTTGGCAGAGGGTGCTTACTGAGATTCGATACGCTGAGATGAATATTTTTGCCACGTCCTTCCAAGCTCAGCCTGATCTCAGATCCTTCCCGACTGTATTTCACTGCATTATCCAAAAGGACGCTGCACAGCTGCCGCAGGGCTTTTTCATTTCCCTGCATCGTAAGCTCCGGCTGAACCGTGTCGGTCAGAGTCAGCTCTCTGGTTTTCGCAACCGTTTTAAAGGAGGCGACCTGTTCGCTCACCAATTTGCTCAGATCCAGCAGCTTCATCGGAATTGGCTGCTCTGACTCATCCATCCTGGAGAGTTTCGACAGTTCCTCGGTCAGATCTGTCAGACGCTGCACCTGCTTGCGGATATCCGAGATCCACTCATTCTCCCCAAGATCCATTTCCAGAATATCTGCATCTGCACGGATGATGGACAAGGGGGTTTTGATCTCATGACCGGCATTGGAGATAAATTGCTTTTGCTTTTCGTAGCTGGTAGTTACCGGCCGGATCGCATATTTGGACAGGAGTGAGACAATGATAAAGACCAAAATAAATCCTGCTGCGGAAATGATGATACTGCCCACAAGGAATCGACCGGCAGCCTCCAAGGCTCTGCCGCAGTCCACAAAGACAACATAGGTGTGCAGCCTGGCTCTTGCGACATAGAACCGATACTTCCCCACATATCCGCTGTCGCCGCCATCTTCTAAGGCCTCCCTGGCCATCTGCTCCGCTTTCTGCTCGTTTACCGCAACGATTCTGGAGGTATCGACCATATCGGCCTCTTGCGTTTCATTGTTGATGCCTACAGAAAAATAACGGGTCTCATAGGGCGTTTCAGGAGAGAACCCGCCCAGGTCTTTCCTACCGTGCCTTCTCGATCCATCGATGTCTTTGGGGATTTGATCCTCCTCCGGAATGACAATTTCCTCCGGAAAACGGCCACGGTTATAGGAAATGATACGGAGCAGATCATCCGCATCTTCCCGGGTCTCATGGTAATTGTAAATATTGATGCCTGCAATCACCAGCGCAAGAACGGCAAGCAATGCCGACATTGCAAGATGGATAAAACGTGTGCGAAATTTTTTGATCATAGGATCTCCTCCAGGCGGTATCCGGTATTCCTGACTGCCGTAATCCGAATATTCGAACCCAGCGCATTAAGCTTTTTTCGAAGATAGGAGATATAGACCCAGACCACATTGATCTCCGCATCAGAGTCGTATCCCCATATTTTTTCCAGGAAGCGCTCTGTGGGCACGATGCCGGAGGGATTGGACAGGAGGATCTGCATCATCTGAAACTCCTTGTTGGTCAGGCGGAAGCTGCCATCCGGGGAGGAAAGGGTAAATGCAGCGCAATCCAGGGAGATATTGCCAAAATGAAGGGTGGTGCTTTGACAGCTGCTTTTTCTGGTCATGGCACGGAGCCTGGCCAATAGCTCCTTGGTATCGAAGGGCTTGGTGAGGTAATCATTGGCGCCGGAATCCAGGCCCAGAACCTTATCGTCCACCTCAGCCTTTGCCGTGAGGATCAGAACCGGGATGGTATTTTTCTCCCGGCGCAGCTGCTGCAGCACCTGAATGCCGTCCATAACCGGCATCATTACATCCAGGATCAGCGCATCATAGATCCCGGTTCGCAGATACTCCAGCGCTTCCTTTCCGTCATACACGGCATCAGCGGAGTAGTGATTCTTTTCTAAAATGTGGATGATCGCCTTTGACAAAGAGCGTTCGTCTTCCGCAAGGAGGATTCTCATAGATGCACCCGCTTTCCTTTTGCTGCAATCAAGATAACAAAATCTCTTTAAACAGAATTAAAGTTCAGCCAGATTGTATCATATATTCCCGCAAAAAGATAGCTGTAAACAAATTGTGAATTCGAATTTCTTTATGGTTCAGTTAAGCCTCAGAGCATATACTCAGATGCAAAAGTGAGGTGATGGTCATGTCCTATACCGCTGTATTCCGAAGATATGAGATCAAGTATCTGCTGTCTGAAGCGCAGTACGCTGCCCTGCTGCCTGCAATACAGGCACATATGGAACCGGATCGCCATGGCCTTACGACCATACAAAACCTCTACTTTGATACAGAACAGTATCGCCTGATCCGGCGTTCCATCGAAAAGCCGGTTTACAAGGAAAAGCTGCGGCTTCGGAGCTATGGAAGCGCCAAAGCAAATGAAGAAGTATTTGTAGAGCTAAAGAAGAAGTACGACTCTGTGGTCTATAAGCGGAGGATTGCCATGAAGGGCAGAGATGCCATGGCTTGGCTGTGCAACAAATCAGATCCGGTCACAGAGAGCCAAATTACAAGAGAGATCTCCTACTTCCTCGAATATTATGGACCTCTCTTTCCGAAGCTGTTTCTGTCCTATGATCGTCAGGCTTATTCCTGTGCGGATGGCAGTGATCTGCGGATCACCTTTGACACAAATATCCTTTGCCGTGATCATGATCTGCATATGGATCGAAGGCCTGGAGATATCCCTATTTTAGAGCAGGGCAAGATCCTGATGGAGGTTAAGACTGCCGGGGCCATTCCCCTGTGGATGGTGCAGCAGCTCAATCGACTTTGCATTCGCAAATGCGCTTTTTCTAAGTATGGTACCGCCTATGAAACCATTCTGTACCCCAAATGGAAAGGAGTATTATTTCATGCTTGAATCAATTTTTAAAGGTCTCTTTGACACAGATATGACCCGTGTGATCTCTGTATGGGATTTTTTGCTGTGTCTCTGTGCTTCGCTGCTCATGGGAGCCATTCTATCCGCAAGCTATGCCTTCCGGAGCCGATATACCCGGAGCTTCCTCATTACCCTTATTTTGCTTCCGGCAGTCGTGTGTGTGGTGATCATGATGGTCAATGGGAATGTAGGCGCAGGAGTTGCGGTGGCCGGAGCCTTTTCTCTGGTTCGTTTCAGGTCTGTCCCAGGCAGCGCAAAGGAGATCACCCTGCTGTTTTTAGCCATGGGTGCGGGACTGATCGCCGGTATGGGCTATCTGGCTTTTGCCTTCCTGTTTACACTTTTAATGGCCGGAATCAGCCTGCTGCTCAATCAGCTGGCATTCAGCAGGAAATCCCTGGCCGGAAAATACAGGACCCTGAATATAACCATCCCGGAAGATCTGAATGGTTCTGCGGTTTTTGATGAAATCCTCAAGACCTATACCAGCGCCTATGAATTGGTTCGGGTCAAGACTACAAATATGGGCAGCCTCTTCCGTCTGACCTATGACATCACAATGAAGGATGCAGGAAAGGAAACAGAATTGATCGATCAGCTGCGCTGCAGAAACGGAAATCTGGAGATCTGTATTTCCCGGCAGGAAAACACCTCGATGGAGCTGTGAATTCTATGAAGGCGTATTATTTACTTTGTATCATTCTGGCTGCAACGGTTCTTCTTTGTAGTTGCAGCAGCCGGGCTATGCAAGATGGGGCTTCTACAGCCGCCCCTTCCATCGGCAGCGATCCGTCCGAAGATGTATATTTCAGCCAGCGGGATCTCTCCGGCAGCTATGACCCGAGTCACTGTGCGGTCATTGAGCTAAAGGGCGACACAGCGGCTTGCGCCTCTGATGCGGTTCGGATTGACGGCAGCACCGTAACCATCTGTGACGAGGGCAGCTATCTGCTTCGGGGTAACCTGACAGACGGGATGATCCTTGTGGACGCAGGGGAAGACGACAAAACGCAGCTGATCCTGCAAAATGTCTCCATCCATTCCCAGTCCTCCGCTCCCATCTACATACGCCAGGCGGATAAAGTATTCCTAACTCTGGAGCAGGGCAGCGAGAACAGCCTCACAAGCGGAGAAAGCTATACCCCCATAGACGACAATCAGATCGACGGCGTGATCTTCTCAAAGTCGGATCTCTGCATGAACGGCACAGGAGCCCTGACGATCTCCTCCCCTGCCGGGCATGGTATTGTCTCAAAGGACGAGCTGACTATGGCCGGTGGGGGCAGCTACACCATCACCGCTGCCGGTCACGGTCTCAGTGCCAACAACAGCATTTGCATGGAACAGGTAAAGCTTACGGTTTTCTCCGGAAAAGATGCCATAAAAGCAGAGCATGATACAGACAGCCTGCTTGGCTTGATCTATATTCAAGACGGTACATATGACCTTACCTGCGCAGGAGACGGCATCAGCGCTGGAGCTGCGCTTACCATCGAGGGTGGAAGCTTTCGCATCACCGCCGGAGGCGGGAGTGAAAACGGAGAGATCAGAGTCTCCGATCAGTGGGGGCACATGGGTGGAAGGCCCGGTGGGCCAGGCGGAAAAGGAAACACACCCCAGCCCACGGAAGGTACGGACAGCCTTGAGGATTCCGCCAGCATCAAAGGGATCAAGTCCGCCGGAATCATGCGCATAACCGGAGGCAGCTACTTGATCGATTCCGCAGATGATGCGCTGCACTCCAATGACGAGCTGATCGTGGAAGGCGGTAGCTTTACCATCGAAAGTGGAGATGATGGGCTCCATGCGGACAATGCGCTTCTGATTTCAGGAGGCTCCCTTGCGATCAAGGAGAGCTATGAAGGTCTGGAGGGACTCAGCGTTGAGATTTCCGGCGGCACAATTTCCGTTGTTTCCTCCGATGACGGGATCAATGCAGCCGGAGGCAGCGACGGAAGCGGCTTCGGGGGCTTCCGGGGCGGTGACCGCTTCGGAGGCAGCGGTTCCTCTGACAGCTTTATCCGCATTACAGCCGGAACGCTGTCGATCCGGGCAGAGGGAGACGGCATCGACTCCAACGGCACTTTGGAAATCACCGGCGGAGCAATCACCGTCTGCTGTCCGACTATGGGAGACACAGCCGTGCTGGACTACGAGATCAGCGGCTCTGTTCATGGGGGCACATTCATCGGTACAGGCGCCTATCAGATGGCGCAGAGCTTTTCGGATTCCGGTCAAGGAGTCATTGCTGTCAGTGTCGGCAATCAGCCCGCCGGGACAGAGATCTGCCTGACCGATGCAGCAGGAAACCTCATGCTTTCCCATTGTCCGGAGCTGGATTTTGCCATCGTGATCCTCTCTTCCCCGGAGATCCAAAAAGGAAATACCTATACGATCACCGTGGGCAGCGCCAGCGGCAGCTTCCCGGCCAGCTGATTTTTCACTTGACAGCCGATCCTTTTGGGACTATCATAGAGGCGGAGATGATAGAAATGACAATGGAAGAAGTAATCCAAAGGATCAACGCTCTGGCTCGTAAGGCCAAGACAGAGGGTCTTTCTGAAGAGGAGCTTGCGGAGCGGGATGCCCTTCGCCAGCGCTATATTGCAGCAGTTCGGCAAAATCTCCGTGCGCAGCTGGATAATACCTACATCGTCACACCGGACGGTGAGAAGAAAAAGCTGCAGCAAATAAACCGCAAGCCCTCAAATTAAGCAGAACAATCCGCCCAAAAGGGGCGGATTGTTCTATTCAGGATAGAAAATACAAGCATGTATACACAAATACGGCTGTATGGATCAGCATTAGAATCGGCAGCCCAACGGAAAACAGCTTATGCCGGGTTTTATGGCGGCAGAGGCGCATCCCTAAATAGCTTCCAAAGCAGCCGCAGAGCAGGGCAATGGCCATCAAGCTTGCCTCAGGAATTCGGCGAAGCCCTTTACGGGCTGCCCGCTTATCGAGCCACATGGTAAGAAAGCCCAGGCTGTTCATAATCAGCAAAAACAAAGCATAATAATGGAGCATAACTGATCCCCCCGGAGGTGTTCCATTTTGAAAAAAGCAACCTTATTCCTTCCTCTTATCCTGATTATATGCCTGGCAGGCTGTGCTGTCAAGGAGGATGTCGCTCTGGAATGCATCGCCGATGAAATTCCCTCTCTTCCCGCTTACTATATGGTGATGGATCTCCCGGAAAATGTGTTTCTCACCCAGTCTTCCGAGGAGGGACGCATCAGTCTGTTTACGCACAGGGATTATGAGATCCTCCAGGAGATCTTCTATGCAGAAGATCAGGCCGCTGCGATCCGGCATATCAGCGGGCAGAACCTGGACCCGATCTGCACAGGCGATGACGGGCTTCGCCTGGCCTGGGTCTCTGCCCAGGACAGCGGCCTGATCACCTGCAGCGCCGTGCTGCTCTGCGATGGAGACTACTATTACAGCCTGTGCATTCGATGCGCTGCAGAGCTGGAAAAAGAATATCATCAGGATTTTTCCCGAATTCTATCCGGTGTTTCCCTGGAGCCGGTGTAGGTCTTTACAATTTCATAAAACTGCGGTATAATACCGGCAGAAAGTTGGTGTGTTACCTATGAAAAAATGGATCCTTGTGGGCGTAATCCTGCTTCTCCTTGCGCTCCTTGCGGTAATCATTCTGTTTGGCTCTCAGTTTCTGTCTCTATATGCCTCTCTGGACTCTGAGCAGGACGTGGCCTCCCCTACAAGCCAGGTCGAGGACTATGTCCGCAGTCACTGGCCTCAGTACGGCTGCGCCTATGACGGCAAAACCCAAACCCTGCTGTTGACCAAACAGACCGAAATGGAGATCTCCTCCGCCAGAAAAGTAGGCAGCAAGGTCTATGTGGATGAGCTGGCACCGGAGACCTATCTGGAGAATGTCAGCGCCATAGCCGTAGACGTGATCTCCCACTGCGACTGTCCCAGGCTTACGGTAATTCTCTCTTATCTCAGCGTGGAGGGCGAGAGTATTTTCTCCGTATCCAGCAGCGGAACCATTACGACCTGCTGGGAGGGTACAGAATGATCCAAAAACTCAAAGCCCTGTTTGATATCAAGCTCTGGAAGTTTCTCCTGGTCGGTTTGATCAATACCCTGGTGGGAGAGGGCCTGAAGGCGCTGTTTCTGGCACTCACTCCCCTGGGGCCTCTGCCGGCTTCGGCCATCAGCACAGCTCTGGCCAGTGTACTGAGCTATTTCCTTAACCGCTACTTTACTTTTAAGTATAAAGGAAACAGCGCAAAGGCCATCCTGCGCTTTACGCTGAACATTCTGCTCTGCTATGTTCTCTCTCATGCGCTTGCGCTTTTGCTGCTGTATCCCCTGCTCACCGGTGGGGAAAACGGCTGGTTTGCCGGTCTGCAGCTTCTTGCAGCCGGGAAGAAAACCACCGCCGACTATATCGCCACCTATGCAGGCTCCTGTCTCTTTGTGGGCTTCAACTACCTGGGCCAGCGGTTCTTCGCCTTTAAAGAAGATGCTTAACAAATTTGCCGTATTGTCTCCAATTCAAGGGCAATACGGCAAATTCTTTCAAGATTTCCCTTGACAAATCATACATCTACGTTATAATGAATAACGTAATAAGGGAGTAGCTATCGCTTATGCGAGGTGACGTCAACAGCACAGGGCTTGCCCGTGGCGCCGCCAAAATCAGCAAGACTTATCACATCAGATTTGATGGATAAGTCTATTTTTTTATATCTACAATAGTAATGTCCATCATAAATTTAAAGGAGGAACCGCACTTGAAACCTTATCTGAAAGACTGCGAAAGTGTCCTGAAGGACCAGGGCAGTCAAAAGCAGGGGTTATCCGCCAAGGAAGCCCAGGAGCGCCTGGAGAAATACGGGCCAAACAAGCTGGCAGAGGGTAAGAAAAAGTCTCTGATCCGCCGCTTCTTCGAGGAGCTGGCCGATCCTATGACCCTGATCCTTTTAGCCGCCGCATTGATCTCCGGTATCACCGCAGCATTGGCAGACGAATCCTTTGCAGATGTCTTCATCATCCTCGCCGTTGTTTTGATCAACGCAGTTCTGGGTATTTTCCAGGAGAGCAAAGCAGAGAATGCCATTGCAGCCCTGCAGGAGATCGCCGCAGCCACCTCCAAGGTTCTCCGTGACGGAAAGCAAATTACATCCGCAGCGAAGAGCTGGTCGTTGGCGACGTTGTGATCCTGGAGGCCGGTGACGCCGTACCTGCCGATGCCAGAATCATCGAGTGCGCTTCTATGAAGATCGAGGAAGCCGCTCTGACCGGTGAATCTGTCCCGGTCGACAAGCAGATTGCTGCCCTGACCGGTGAAGAAGTTCCTCTGGGTGACCGCAAGAACATGGTATACATGGGAAGCACCGTGGTCTATGGACGTGGCGCAGCCGTGATTACCGGAACCGGCATGGACACCGAGATGGGCAAGATCGCCGGTGCCCTGGCTGATGCCAAGGATGAGCAGACCCCCCTACAGAAGAAGCTGGGTCAGCTGAGCAAGATCCTGAGCTTCCTGGTCATCGGCATCTGTATCGTGATTTTTGCTGTGGATCTGATCCGCAGCTACCCCAACATCACCGGAGAGGGTATGCTGGATACCTTCCTGGTGGCCGTCAGCCTTGCAGTTGCTGCGATCCCCGAAGGTCTGGCTGCTGTTGTTACCATCGTTCTCTCCATCGGCGTGACCAATATGTCCAAGCGCAACGCTGTGATCCGCCGTCTGACGGCTGTTGAAACTCTGGGCTGCACCCAGGTCATTTGCTCCGACAAGACCGGCACGCTGACTCAGAACAAGATGACCGTTGTGGAGCACAGCACCGAGGACATGAAGCTCCTGGCTCTTGCCATGCGGCTTTGCTCCGATGCCAAGCCCGATGAAAACGGCGAGGCCATCGGTGAGCCCACCGAGTGCGCTCTGGTCAACGATTGCACGGCTCTTGGTCACGAGGCGGAGGCCCAGACCTTCACCCGTGTCGGTGAAGCTCCCTTTGACTCAGGCAGAAAGATGATGTCCGTTGTCTGCCGGAAGGACGGCAGCTATATTCAGTTTACCAAGGGCGCTCCCGATGAGGTGCTGCGCCGCTGTACCCATTACTACAAGGACGGCGCCGCTCACCCCCTGACCAAGGAAGTTCTCGAGCAGATCCTCCGGGTCAATAAGAGCTTTGCAGACCAGGCACTGCGTGTTCTCTGCGCCGCAATGCGCAGCTGGAAGAGCTTGCCTGCCTCCTATGAAGCGCAAGAACTGGAGCAGGGCCTCTGCTATATCGGTCTCTCCGCTATGATCGACCCCATCCGTGTAGAGGTAAAGGATGCCATTGTGCAGTGCCGTCAGGCCGGTATCCGCCCCGTTATGATCACTGGCGACCACAGGGATACCGCTGTGGCCATTGCAAATCAGCTGGGCATTCTGGAAGATGGTGTTACCGCCATCACCGGCGCACAGCTGGATCAGATTCCCGAAGAGGAATTCGATGTCAGCAAGTATGCAGTCTATGCCCGGGTTCAGCCTGAGCATAAGGTGCGTATCGTCAAAGCCTGGAAAGAAAAGGGCTGCATCACCGCCATGACCGGCGACGGTGTTAATGATGCGCCCTCCATCAAGAGTGCGGATATCGGTGTTGGCATGGGCATCACCGGCACGGACGTCACCAAGAACGTGGCAGACATGGTGCTCTCCGATGACAATTTCGCTACCATCGTCTCCGCTGTAGAGGAAGGCCGCCGGATCTATGACAACATCCGCAAAGCCATCCAGTTCCTGCTCTCCTCCAACCTGGCAGAGGTTCTGGCTATCTTCGTTGCCACCCTCCTGGGCTTCACCATTCTGGAGCCTGTGCATCTGCTCTGGATCAACCTGATCACCGACTGCTTCCCTGCCCTGGCTCTGGGTATGGAGCGCAGCGAGCGTGACATTATGCACCGCAGGCCCCGTAGTGCCACCGATGGCATCTTTGCAGGCGGCCTGGGCTTCGATGCAGCGCTGCAGGGCTTCTATGTCACCGTGCTGACCCTGGGTTCTTACTTCATCGGCCATTTCATGGAATCCGGTGTATGGGAAATCGCCAACAGCCACGACGGCACCACCATGGCGTTCCTGACCCTGTCCCTGGTTGAGATCTTCCACTCCTTCAATATGCGCTCCCGCAGAGGCTCCATCTTCACCATGAAGAACCAGAACAAGTGGCTCTGGGGTGCAGGCATCCTCTCCATGGTGCTCACCATGGCTGTGGTCTGGGTTCCCTTCCTGGCCGATATCTTCCAGTTTGCCCACATCACCCTGGCTGAGTTCGGCATCGCCGTAGCTCTGGCCTTCCTGATTATCCCCATCATGGAGATCACCAAGCTCATCCAGAGAGCATTCGGCAAGTAAATCACATTCCAAGATTAAAAGCTCCCCATAGAAGGCACAGCCTTCTATGGGGAGCTTTGATATTCAATATATGTTCCGCTGCAGTCAGCGATGTAACGATCTTCTTTATTCTTCTACTTCTACGTACAGCATATCATACAGGCGCAGGAGAATGGTCACCGCCTCAGCACGGGTCGCATTGTCCAGAGGGGCAAAGATGTTTTCTCCACGGCCAAGGATCAGCTCCATGCCGGCCATGCTGCCAACGGAGCTATATGCCCAGGGGGAAATGGTATCGTTATCTGCAAAGGCAGGCTCTGCCTCGGGAACGTCCATCTCCAGGTAAACAAACAGCCGCTCCATAATAGCGCACATCATCTCTCGGGTAATATATGCCTCGGGGCGCATACTGGTATCGGGATAGCCGGTGAGGATGCCCTTTTCGCTGGCCCAGCTGATGGCATCGAAGTACCAGGAGTCCTTCTGGAGATCGGGGTTATTTGCCGGGATCGTATAGCTCACATCATAGCCCAGCTGATCCACAATACGGTATAAGAGCGTGACAAAAGCGCTTCTTGTGATATTGCCATCGGGGCGATAGATATAGTTTCCTTCGCCCTGAAGCCACTGCATGGTCGCAGCACGGTCGATCTCGTCAAAATACCAATACTCCGGGGATACATCCGCAAAGATGTTGCCATTCTCGGAGACATGATGCACCACATAGTCGCTGCTGCCGTCCTCCGAAACCACAAAGCTGCTGAGCGTACCATTGAACCAGGGAATTCCCTGCTCATACAGATAGCTGTCGGCAACGGGTGAAGAGCCGTCATTGGTATAGCGGATCACGCCCTGCTCCACAGCCTGGTAGTAGAAGAAGCCCTTTTCGGAGTACAGCACAGGGGTCTCAAGCTTGTGATAGGTGATCTCCTTCTTGGTGATATCGCTGCGCCCACGGTTGACCGCAAGGGCGGTAACTGCCGACACCGATACGCTCCGATCCGTCAGGATGGGGCCGGTGTAGAGCTGATTGGGGAAGGAACCGTCCAGGGAGTACCAGATGGGAGCATTGGAGCCGGTGGTCATGGTGATCTCGCAAGCACCTGCCACAATTCTGGAAGAGATCTCCGGTGCCTGCAGAGGGCCGTCATCGATCCCATTGGGCTTGCAGTAGAAGTAGTTCTTGCCATCTTCCAGGGGCTGGCCTCTGCGGCGATACAGCTCGCTGACCGTGACGAATTCATAGCCACGGTCCAGCAGCTCATCCACAGCCATAAGGGCACCGGGGACAGAGGTCCTGTGGATATCATGAACCAGCACGATAGCGCCGTCAAAGGAATTATTCACGATGGTATTGCAGACAGAGTAGGAGTTCAGGCTCTCCCAGTCTCTGGAGTCAACAGACCAGATAATAGAGGGGCAACCGATCACCGAAAGCACACGGTCATTGCGATCGCCGTAAGGCGGACGGAGGATATAGTCCAGATCCATGCCGATACACTCATCCAGGATCTGATCCGTGGTGTCCAGCTGCCAGCGGATCTGTTCGTTGGACTTGGTAGTCAACGCAGGATGACTGTATGTATGCTGGGCGATCTCGTGACCTTCGTTGAAAACACGGCGAACGGTCTCGGGATAATTCTCCGCACACTCACCCAGCATAAAGAAGGTTGCTTTGACACCACGTTCTGCAAGACCATCCAGAAGGCTGGCTGTATAATAGCCGGGGCCATCGTCAAAGGTCAGGGCGATCAGCTTCCCTCCCTTGGACTTCTCCTCCTGCGCATAGGCCTGCACAGGGATCAGAGTCATAAGGCAGCAGAGGATCAACAGTACCGACAGAATTCTCATCTTTTTCATCTTTATCTCTCCTATTCTCTATCTTTTGCGCCGGCAGCTTCCAATCTACGGTCAGCTGAACCAGCATTCTGGTCTGATCTTGTTCTTTCTGTTCGCGAAAGGCATCTGCCCATGCCGGGAACTGCAGCGCATCCTCCGGGCTAAGGGACAGGGTAACTCCACTTTCGTCCGGGCAAAAACAGCCGTCTTCAACTGCTACACCGTCCACCATGCCTCGCCAGGGTAACCATTTCCCTTTTTCCCGGATCGATGACACCAGGCAGGAAGCGCCATCCGGCAGCAGGGTTCTTGGAAGCCGCTTACAGAGTCGGCCCCGAGCATCCGGTATCCCGAGATAGTGGGATGCATATCCGCAGACTGCGTATAATCTGCGGATGGTATTTTCCCCCGCATCGATCTCGCAGGAAAACTCCCAATACAGGCCCCGGGCTTCAGTCTCAAAGGAGCCGATTACCGTCCCTTTATCGTAGATCCATTGCTTCATTTCCATCCCTCCCGCAGAGCATATGCCGGAGGCTGTGTTATTTATGCCTGAGGAAGACCAAAGCTGACCGCAATGGCATCATCCACAAGGCTCATCATCGCAGGATCCAGATGACCCATATGCTCTCGCAGACGGCGCTTGTCAATGGTACGGATCTGCTCCAGAAGGATCACAGAGTCCTTACTGAGCCCGGCACTTTTACCGGGAAATTCAATATGCGTAGGAAGCTTTGCCTTGTTTGTCTGGCTGGTGATGGCTGCGGCAATGACCGTAGGCGAATGCTTATTGCCCGTATCATTTTGCACGATCAGGACCGGTCTGGTACCGCCCTGCTCGCTGCCCACCACAGGGCTGAGATCTGCATAGAAGATATCGCCCCTCTTTACGGTAGTATCCATTTGCTTCACGCTCCGTAGCTGGTCTATGCGCCACATAGAGACTATGTAACGCAGTACCATTATTCTCCCACGCAGAAGCAAGATTTATTCAGCGGAACTCCTACTCATTCTATGTCAAATCAGACAATATATTGCAGGATCTCCGTTTCATTTTCTCCGTCAAGGTAGATTCTGGGAATACGCTTATTGATATCGCAGAGGATCTCATAGGGGATGGTCCGCAGACGACCGGAAAGATCGGATACGTCAATATGGTCATCGCCGTCTGTACCGAAGATGGTGATCTCATCTCCCTCCCGGGCCTCAGGCACGCGGGAGATATCCACCATGCACATATCCATACAGATCCGGCCGATCTGGGGGACACGCTTTCCGTGGAGCAGGAAGGACACATTCCCGGAGAAGCTGCGCTGCAGGCCATCGGCATAGCCGATACCCACCACAGCGATACGGGTGGGATCCTCCGTGGTATAGGTTCTGCCGTAGCTGACCGTGATATTGGGCTCGAAATCACGGATCTGGAAAATAGTGGAGCGCAGGGACATCACCGGCCGAAGCTCGATCATATCCCGCAGATCCTCCGAGGGATGAACACCGTAGGTGGCAATGCCGGGGCGGATCATATCCAGAGCAAACTCCGGAAACTGGATGCTGCCGCCACTATTGCAGCAGTGACGGATCTCCGCATGGATATTAGACGCCTCCATGGCGCTGAGCATCTGCATAAAGCGCTCATACTGGGTACGGGTGAAATTGGCAGAGGGCCAGCCGCAGGAATCGGCCACAGGGAAATGGGTAAAGACACCTTCGATCTGCAGATGCTCCATCTGAGCGACCTGCTTCAGCTCCTCCAGAGTCTGGGGGTGGTCATAGGCAAAGAAGCCCAGTCGGGACATACCCGTATCCAGCTTCAGGTGGATGCGCAGGCGGCGCTTGGTGCCCTTAAGCTGATCGTTGAGCTGCTGGGCATAGCTGAGGCTATGTACCTCCTGGCGAAGGCCCATCTTCACCAGCTCCTCTGCGTGCCTTGCAGGTGTGTAGCCCAGAAGCAGGATCGGGCCACGGATCCCGGCGCAGCGGAGCTGAACCGCCTCCTCCAAATTGGACACCGCCAGATATTCTGCACCAAGATCCACCAGGCGGCGGCTCACCGGCACAGCCCCATGGCCATAGGCATCTGCCTTAACAACGCCGAGAAAACGGCAGCTCGAAGGGATCTTGGATCGTAACGATTTATAGTTAAATTCCAGGTTATCCAGAGAGATCTCTGCCCAGGTACGCTTTAAGTAATCCATATCACACTTCCATCAGTGAAATTGAAACTCTTCGATTTTCATCTGGAGTATACGACCATTATTGTAGCACACTTCCGCAGAAATTGGTAGATTATTTTTGAATGTCGTCACAACTTTTAGCAGAACCTGATTCAGCTCCTGCTCGTATGTCACCTCATAGTATTTTTCGCTCTCACCGGCCCAAAGAATATAGCCCTCAAGCCAGCTCTGCAGGATCACGCCCGGAGCGGCAGCAGGAGCAAGGCTCTCGTCTGCCAGCAGGCCCAGATCCACACTGAGTCCGTCATAGTCCAGCCGTTCGCCGCCCTCTGTAACGGTAGCTGAGATCCCCTCCAGGGTTTCAGGCTCGAGGATGGTAAAGGAGAGCGCTCCCCCGGCATCCGCATCACAGGAAAGCCGGAAGATTTGTATGCACTCCCCATCGTCTGCCGAGATCTCTCCGGTGAAGCTACAGCCGCCGGATTGTACCAGGGCCGCCCGAAAATCAATGGCAGGCCGGATATGGCCGTCGTCTCCGGCGCAGGCAGACAAAACTACAAAGCATAACAGCACAGAGAGCAGGATTCGCCGCAAGGCATTCACGTCCCTTATTTCAGAAGTCGCGGCAAAGCCTGGATCAGATCTGAGGGCAGCATGGCATACTCTCCCAGAGCTTTGGCACACAGATCGCCCGCACGTCCATGGAGCCAGGCTCCCAAAGCAGCAGCCTGCAGAGGCCTAAGCCCAAACCCCAGAAGCGCTGTGATCATCCCGGCCAGGACATCGCCGCTGCCGCCCTTTGCCATGCCCGGATTTCCTGTGGTATTCCGATAGCAGCCTTCTTTTCCGCAAATCAGTGTCCGGTGGCCCTTCAGGAGTACGGTGGCTCCGGTTTGCCTGTGCAGAGAGATCGCTCCGTGGAGTCTGGATCTGCTCAAGTCACCGCCCATCCGCAAAAACTCCCCCTCGTGAGGGGTGAGGATCACCGGACAGGCTGCACCGCGCAGTATATCCATATGCCCGGAAAGCACATTTATGCCATCGGCATCCAGTACCACAGGGCACTTTGCATGGCGCAGCACAGCACGAACTGCTTCAAAGCTCCCCGCTCCCCTACCCAATCCGCAACCGATCAGGCAGGCGTCCTTCCCCTCCAAATGATGCAGGATCTCGGGAATTGCCGCCATGCTGAGCTGTCCGCCCTCGTCCGGCAGGGGAAAGACCATGGGCTCCGTCAGTTTTGCAGCCACGATGGGATAGACCGAGGCTGGGACTCCCACAAAAACCAAACCTGCCCCCATCCTTGCAGCAGCCTTCGCCGCAAGCTCTGCAGCACCGGTGAAGCCACGGCTACCGCAGATGAGTAGCAGCTTCCCAAAATCCCCCTTGTGCGCATTGCGGGGTCTGACAGGCAGCAGCCTGTCTGCTGCAGAAGCATCTATTTCTCGCAAAACAGGCTTTCGTTGAATCACAGCCATTTTACTTCCCTCCTTCGATACCTTTATTATACTATCTCTCCGAAAATAGTCAAATCAATACTTGCAAGTTTCTGATTTCTATGCTAAAATGTCTGAGATAACGCTACAGGCTATGATCGGGCTGTCATCGGACGGGTACGGCTTCAGAGAGGGTGCGGCTGCTGCGAGCACCTGCCGCTGTCAGATTTGGCTTTCTCCCGTGAGCCTCTGCCGGGAACGTGTGATGCACCATTAGTGGCAGACGGGTTGCTCCGTTAAGGGCTGTAAGTGCGCTGCATCGCTGCAGCGAATGCGGGTGGTACCGCGGAAGCATGGTCTTTCGTCCCAATATCAGGACGGAGGGCTTATTTTTTTAGTATTTTCACCGAAAAGGAGAAACCATATGAAAGAGCAATTACAGGAAATCAAATCCCGTGCCCTTGCCAATATGCAGGCGGCCCAGGATCTGGCCGCCCTGGACACGGTCCGAGTCAGCGTACTGGGCAAGAAGGGTGAGCTTACCGCAGTTCTGAAGCTGATGGGCAAGCTCTCCGCAGAGGAGCGCCCCATTATGGGTCAGATGGCCAATGCCGTCCGTGCCGAGCTGGAAGCCAGGCTGGAGGAGCGCAAGGCCGAGCTGGAGGCAGCCGCATTGGAGGCCAAGCTGGCTGCCGAGGCCGTCGACGTGACCATCCCCGGTGCGGAGATCACCATGGGCTATCAGCATCCCATGAACAAGGTGCTGCAGGAAGTCAAGGAGATCTTCATCGGCATGGGCTACACCATTGTGGACGGCCCCGAGGTCGAAGAAGCTGCCTATAACTTCACCCGTCTGAACATCGAAGAGGGTCACCCCTCCCGGGACCGTTCCGATACCTTCTACTTTGACGACGAGGATCAGGTTCTGCTGCGTACCCAGACCAGCCCCATGCAGATCCGTGTTATGGAGCAGCAGCAGCCTCCGATCCGCATTTTGGCTCCCGGCCGTGTATTCCGTAAGGATGAGGCCGATGCCACTCACTCCCCCATGTTCCACCAGATCGAAGGTCTGGTTGTGGACGAGGGCATCACCATGGGCGACCTGAAGGGCGCTCTGGAGACTCTGATCAAGCGGCTCTATGGCGAGGATGCCGTTGTCCGTTTCCGCCCCCATCACTTCCCCTTTACTGAGCCCAGCTGCGAGGTTGATATGCAGTGCTTTAAGTGCAAGGGCAAGGGTGAGATCGACGGTCAGATCTGCTCCACCTGCCACGGTGAAGGCTGGATCGAGCTGCTGGGTGCCGGTATGGTGCATCCCAAGGTGCTGGAAGGCTGCGGCATTGACCCTGAGAAATACTCCGGTTTTGCCTTCGGCATCGGCCTGGAGCGTATGGCCATGGGCCGTCTGCGCTTCAATGACCTGCGCCTGATTTTCGAAAACGACATCCGTTTCCTGTCCCAGTTCTAAGGAGGTACGAAGATGAAATTAAACAGAAAATGGCTCCACGAGGAATTCGTAGACCTGAAGGACATCAGCGACAAGGAATTTGTGGAAGCTCTCACCGTTGCCGGTCAGAAGGTTGAAACCTACGAGCGGCTGGATGCCGAGATCAAGAATGTGGTAGTTGGCAAGGTTCTCTCCATTGAGCGCCATACCAATTCCGACCATATGTGGGTTTGCCAGATCGATGTGGGCAAGGATGAGCCTGTTCAGATCGTTACCGGTGCCCAGAACGTCAAGGCCGGGGATCTCGTCCCCGCTGCGCTGCACAATTCCCGTCTTCCCGGCGGTATCCACATCACCAAGGGCAAGCTCCGCGGCGAGGTTTCCAATGGCATGCTCTGCTCTCTGAAGGAGCTGAATCTGACCCTCAACGACTACCCCTATGCCATTGAGGATGGCATCTGGATCATCGAGGAGGATTGCAAGCCCGGAGACGACATCAATCTGGTCATCGGCAACGACGATACCGTGGTGGATTTTGAGATCACCAACAACCGTCCCGACTGCTACAGCATCATCGGTCTTGCCCGTGAAGCCGCCGCTGCCTTCAATCAGCCCATGCGCCACCATGAGCCCGTGGTCAAGGGCTGCGGTGAGGGCAACCTGATGGAGCTGCTGGATGTGGAAGTGCCTGCAGACAAGCTCTGTAACCGCTATTCTGCCCGTATGGTGCGCAATGTGAAGATCGCTCCCTCCCCCGCCTGGCTGCGGCAGAGACTGCGTGCCAACGGTGTGCGCCCCATCAACAACATCGTAGATATTACCAACTATGTCATGCTGGAGTACGGCCAGCCCATGCACGCTTTTGACTACCGCTATATCGGCTCCAAGCAGATCGTGGTCCGTGAGAGCGTGGAAGGCGAGACTCTGACCACTCTGGATGGCACCGTCCGCAACCTGAAGCCCGGTATGCTGGTCATTGCCGATGGTGAAAAGCCCATTGGCCTGGCAGGTATCATGGGCGGCGAAAACAGCGAGATCGTAGCCAACACCACCGATGTGGTTTTCGAGTCTGCCAACTTTGACGGCACCTCCATCCGCCAGACCGCTCTGGCATTGGGTATGCGCACCGAGTCCTCCGGCAAGTTTGAAAAGAACATCGATCCCCTTCTGACCGTTCCTGCTGTGCAGCGTGCCTGTGAGCTGGTCGAGCTACTGGGTGCCGGTGAAGTGGTGGATGGCATGATTGATATCATGAACTACGTTCCCCAGCCCCGTACCCTGCCTTTAGAGCCTGCAAAGATCAATGCGCTGCTGGGTACCGATATTTCCGAGGCAGAGATGATCGACTACCTCCGCCGCCTGGAGATCGAGGTCATTGACGGCCAGATCCAGGTTCCCTCCTTCCGTCCCGACCTGCAGCAGACTGCAGACATCGCCGAAGAGGTTGCCCGTCTTTACGGCTACAACGAGATCCCCACCACCTCCTTCCGTTCCGAGACCGCTGAGGGCGGCTATACCGGAACCATGGTGCTGGAGAACAAGACCGGCGCTGTGTGCCGCTGCCTGGGCTACAGCGAGATCCTGACCTACTCCTTCGTCAGCCCCTCCATTTTTGACATGATCCGCCTACCTGCAGATTCTCCTCTGCGCAAGACCATCCGCATCCAGAATCCCCTGGGTGAAGATGCCTCTATTATGCGTACCATTGCCCTGCCCTCCATGCTCTCCATCCTGGCCAAGAACTATGCCTATCACAATGCCGATGTGAAGCTCTATGAGCTGGCAAAGGTCTACCTGCCCAAGGAAGGTCAGCTGCTGCCCGACGAGCCCAAGCGCCTGCTACTGGGCTGCTACGGTGCCAAGGTCGATTTCTTCCGTCTCAAGGGCGAGATCGAAGCCATCTTCAAAGGCATGAATGTACGCAAGGCTGCATATACTGCCGTAAAGGACAACCCCTCTTATCACCCCGGCCGCTGCGCAAAGATCACCATGGACGGCGTGGATGTGGGTATCTTCGGTCAGGTTCACCCCCTGGTCGCCAAGAACTACGGCATGGAATGCGATGTCTACGCTGCCGAGCTGGACTTCAGCGCTCTTACCGGTCTGCTGGCCCCCGCCCATACCTATGAGCCTCTGCCCAAGTATCCCGCTGTCAGCCGTGATATCGCTGTGGTTTGCGCCGAAGAGATCACTGCCGGTCAGCTGGAAAGCTGCATTCTCGCCTCCGGCGGTAAGCTGCTGCGGGATGTGCGCCTCTTTGATATCTACAGAGGCAAGGGCATCGAGGACGGCAAGAAGTCCATGGCCTTCGCCCTGACCCTCCGTGCCGATGACCGCACCCTCACCGACAGCGATTCTGAGTCTGTGATCTCCGGGATCCTGGCCGCTCTGGCTGAGCAGCTGGATGCAAAGCTCCGCTAACGATATTGTTTTGTAACCAAAATGTTCACGCTTTTTTCTTTACTTTTCCCCTGAACTAAGCTATGATATAGCTAACAAGAAAGGAGGCGGGCGTTATGGATCAAAAACCCTTTAACAACACCATTAAGTTTACAGTCCCCGTTGACAGCAACGAAGAGATGAAGCAAATTCTCACAGAGGTCTACCGAAGCCTCACCGAGAAGGGCTACAACCCCATCAATCAAATCGTTGGTTTCATCCTCTCTGAGGATCCCACTTATATCACGAATCACAATAATGCTCGCAGCCTCATCTGCAAGCTTGACCGTGATGAGCTCCTGCAGGAGCTTGTGCGGCACTATCTGTTCCATTCGTGATCCGGCAAGGGGCTTTCGCTGATGCGGAGGCCCCTTTTTTACCCGTTCATATACTCTCCCAAATAACATCCATTTTTCATTTCCCCTGCATTTTACGGACCAATTGTAAATAAAGTGTATCATAATCGATTTCTTTTCAGAAATTATGTTGACAAATCGATTTCTATGTGTTACAATTTGGTTACATTTTGTTTTGGAGGTTACTATGCCCGAAAAAAATGAAGTTCTGAAGTATAAGGGTCGTCCCCTGATGCGGAAGGACAATCTGATTTACTACGGTTCCATGGCAGATGAATACATCATCATGCTTCAGATCATGGAATCCAAGAAACTGGAAGATCTGGACCTTGCAACAAAGGTTTCCGTCCAGCTTCAGCGCACCGATCCCAATTGCAAGGCAAGAGATCGTGTGGTGAAGAAAAGCGAAAAAGACGGCTTCTACACTGCTTTGGATGTTGGCTGTGTGTGGCTGGAGCGTGCACTGAACGCAAAATAATTGCAATTTCCTTGGGAGGTTATTATGAAACGGGTATTACGTATTTTTGTCCTTTTGCTCCTTGTCTCTGCTTTTCTGATGAGCCTGACAGGCCCCATCTTTGCAACTGAACTGAAAACCGCCATCGGTATCGTAGATGCTCCCAGCGGCCTGCGCCTGAGAGCAAAGCCCAATACAGAGGCCAAGATCCTCACCGTGGCTTCCGATCACGATACTGTCGTCATCATCCGTCAGGTGGGCAACTGGTATCTGGTCAATTACAATCTGTACATTGGCTATATGTGTGCCGACTATGTTACCACTAAGGACAAGGCCAATGTGGAGCTTGGCGAAGGCTCTCTGGATCCTTCCCTCACCAATCTGCGCAGCTCACCCTCTACCGGCTCTACCGCCATTGACCAGCTGAGATCCGGCGAGAAGGTTCAGATCATCGGCTTTAACTGCGGATGGTACAAGGTCACCTTCGAGGGCAATACCGGCTATATCCGCAGCGACCTGGTTACCCTGCTTGAAAAGCCCGCCACCAACCGTGGCACCGCAGCGGACCTTGACAGCGACAGCTCTAACAGCAGCAGCAACACCAGCTCCTCTTCCATCGGTCGGCAGATCGCAGATTATGCCCTGCAGTATGTAGGTTATCCCTACGTGTACGGCGGCGAGGATCCCTCCGGCTTTGACTGCTCCGGCTTTATGCAGTATGTATTCGCCCACTTTGGCTACACCATCAACCGTACCGCCACCGCTCAGCTGCAAAACGGCTACTATGTGGACTACGACGATCTGAAGCCCGGCGATATCATCTACTTCGGCTCCGGCAGCATTGCCTCTCATGTTGGTCTTTACATAGGCGAAGGCAAGTTCGTCCATGCTCAGAGCTCTGCCACCGGCGTTGTGATCAGCAGCCTGTCTGAAAGCTGGTACGCAAATCGTTACCTGTGCGCACATCGCATTGCTGACTAAGAAAACCATAAAAGCAGCGCCTCTTCCCTATTCGCGGGAGGAGGCGCTGCTTTTTATCTGATTGTGATTAATCGATGTCGTAGACCAGTTCCTCGGGAGGCTGATCCAGAACCTCGGGATTGCGAAGGATCTTGCGGAAATACTTCATAACGGTAGCATAGTAGAAACCATCCACCGTGCGCTCATCGCAGTTCAGGGTGTAGTCCACATAGCGTCTGGTCACCACATTGCCCTGATCATCCAGCTCATTCTTGCGGTACTTCCGTCCGAAGGCCAGGAACAGAGGGATGTTACCGAAATCATAGAGATGATGGACAATGGGCGGAATGCCCAGAGAGCCCATGGAGGTAAAGATCACAGAAGCGTGGAAGGGGCTGAACTCCAGAAGTGCATTGGGCACTTTTCCAAAATAGTCCAGCAGCTTCAGGAACCAAACCACAAACTTCAGAATCAGACCGGGAATATTGGCAAGGACACCGACGATCTGGTCGAAACCGCTGTCCAAGGGCGTGCTCTTCACGATCTCATATTCCTTATTATACTTTTCATAGACCTCTTTGGCTGTATCGGCTCTGTGGAGATGGAGCTTGATGGTGGTCTCTGCGCCATCGGTACGCATGTCCTTTTTCATAGTCATGGTAAACTGCATATCGTCATCCCGCTGGTACACACGCTGGCCGGAGAGATAACGGTTCAGGCCGGGGTATTTGGCAACGGCCCGGACATAAGCGGCCAGGATCACATGGGTCAGGCCGAAATTCTCCATCCCCTCTGCTCTCTTCTTGCGAATATAACGCTCGATCGTGGAGATCTCAATGGTATCATGAATGGAGTTGGATGCGCCGTTGCGATTTGGCATGAAGTAGTTCCCCACAACTGCCATTCCGTCCAGCGTGCGGAGTCTGCGGCCGTCAGCACGGTCGCCCCAGGTTCTGTGGTACTTTCCGTCCCGGAAGGGCCGCATCGCAAGGCTGGCGAGGAAGAGTCCCGTAACCATCATGCAATTGGCAATTTTATCACAGAGCAGGCCGGGAGCCGATGTTTGGAAATGCACCACGCAGTCATAGACCAGGACGATCGCAGGCACCGCCATGACGCACTGCATGAGCCAGAGCCGCTTGATCTTGCCGGTAACGGCCATACGATAAACCACATAGAATACCAGATACAAGATCCAGCATACTGCTACATAGCGCTTATAGGCGAAAATGGCATAGCCGCCGGTCAAATACTGATCCAGCGCAACCTGGGCAAAGTAGACGCAGCCCCAAAACACCGCTGTAGAACTGCGGTAGAAGGTTTTTTCACCGAAAATTAAGAGAGTCAGTGCGAAATAAAGGCTACAAACTGACGGCAAGATCTTCTGAAACCAAAGATTCAAAGTAGAGATCCCGCTTTCACGGAAATATCCCAGCACATAGAACACAACTGCTCCAAGGCAAAGCAATGCCGCAAACCAGGTGAGAATATTTTTTCTGCTGACGAAATATCTTGGTTGTTTCAATTTAAATTCCCTCCTTCAGGCCAAATTCCAGCATTACATGATCCAGCATATCGAGGTATTGGTCATCGATACTTTGGATCCGACGAATGGTATCTGCAGTCTGTTTTCGTCTACGAAACAGCAGACGGAACCAACGGCAGATCCAGGACACAGGCAAAAATACGCTGCACTTCAGAAGTCTGGGATACATGGGCCTCATGATTCGAACAGGGGGGAAAATATGTCGAATGTAAAGCGCAAGCTTCCCGCGGCTCTTACTCTCGCTCTTCCGAATGTCATTGGCTGTGCTGGTCTTAACATCACCATAGATGCCGGAGCCAAAGAGATAGCCGGTGAGTTTTTCGTCAGACTCGGTTAAAACTCCGGTCTCGAACCAAGCACGGGTCAGGCGGCAGATCCGTTCCTCGAATTCCAGCAAGCCAATGGAGCGGAGGATCTCTTTCGCCTTTTTCTCATCAAATGACTTTGGCAGGTTTTGATGGTACAGGTAAACGTCAACAAAAGGACGAATTCCGCAGCCGTACTGATCCACATGCTTGGCAATATGGGCGATCATATAGACATAAAAATCCTCTTCTGTCAAAAGTCGCTCCATACGGCCTTCCGAAGCCGGCACAGTGCGATCCAGAATGTTCCGGAAATATCCCTGAAACTCATCGGGATCAGCAAACAAGCAGCGGTGCATCTCGAATTCTACAGCAGGAGGCTTGGCGAAATTCAGCGTAGTCCCGGCATCTACCGTAAAACGGTATCCCAGAGAAGTCATAAGCTCCTGAATGGTCTCGTCCGACTCACCTGTGAGAATGTCGATATCGCAGCTGGTGCGAAGATGAGGCTGGGGATAAAAGCTCCGCATTCTGGCGCCCTTTAGCATAACATAGGGGCAGTTCCGCTCCTCCAGCCCATGGATCACACGCTCGGACTCCACACTCTGCTGCGCATACTGGAAGAGGTATTTTTCCGAGAGCTGAGCAAATTCCGGAATGAGCGATGCATAGTCGCCGGAGCGGCGCAAACCTTCGCTGACCAGCGCCGTGATATTCTGCTTTTTGCTGATGGAATACAGCGATTCCTGAGAATTGGGAGTACCGCAGGCCAGTACGGCCCGATCAAAGAGTGCGAGATTGACAGCATTTAAGATCTGCTTTTGCAGGTCCACGGACCTCACCTCACTTTTTTCTCCAAACCATTCGGTTCACGATCCCCGTATAGGATTGGATAAATTTAACGACCTTATTGGATACATTCAGATCCACATAGTCCGGCGTGGGAATACCCAGATCACCGTTATCATTCATGCTGACTGCCGTATTCACGGCCTGGAGCACCTGCTCTGTGGTAATACCGGCCAGAACAAAATTGCCCTTATCCATAGCCTCAGGGCGCTCTGTGCTGGTTCGGATACATACCGCCGGGAAGGGTTTTCCTACACTGAGGAAGAAAGAAGACTCTTCAGGCAGCGTACCGCTATCGGAAACCACAGCATAGGCATTCATCTGCAGGTGGTTGTAATCATGGAAGCCCAGGGGCTTATTCTGACGGACACGGGGATCAAACACAAAGCCTCTCTTCTCGATAAATTTCGCACTTCTGGGATGGCAGGAGTACAAAATAGGCATATCGTACTGCTGGGCCAGCGCATTAATGGCATTCATCAGCGAGAAGAAATTCTCCTCGGTATCAATATTCTCCTCACGGTGGGCAGAGAGGAGAATATACCTCCCCCGCTCAAGGCCCAGGCGCTGAAGCACATCAGAGGCCTCGATCTGCTTCAGGTTGGCGGTCAAAACCTCTGCCATGGGAGAGCCGGTGACAAAGGTGCGTTCCTTTGCTGTCCCCTCAGAATTGAGATAACGGCGGGCATGCTCGGAATAGCAGAGGTTCACATCGGAGATGTGATCCACAATACGGCGGTTGGTCTCCTCGGGAAGGCATTCATCAAAGCAGCGGTTACCGGCTTCCATATGGAAGATGGGGATATGCAGACGCTTGGCAGCGATGGCAGAGAGGCAGGAATTGGTATCGCCCAGGATCAGCAGGGCATCAGGCTTCTCAGATACCATCAGGGCATAGGCCTTGGCAATGATATTGCCGATGGTCTCGCCCAGATCTGCGCCCACAGCATTCAGGTAAAAATCGGGCGCACGGAGACCCAAATCCTCGAAAAACACCTGGTTCAGCTCATAATCATAATTCTGACCCGTGTGAACCAGAATCTGATGGAAATAACGATCGCATTTTTTGATCACCTCGGAGAGTCGGATGATCTCAGGCCGGGTACCGATGATGGTCATTAATCTCAGCTTATGCATCTCAAACCTCCAAAAAATAGGTATCGGGCTTATTGGGGTCAAAGCATTCATTGGCCCACATAAAAGTTACCAGATCCGTCTCGCCCAGATTGACGATGGAATGGGTGTAGCCCGTAGGAATATCCACAACTTCTAATTTCTCTCCGCTGACATAATACTCCAGGATCTCCTGAGAATCGATCTTGCGGAATCGAATCACGCCACGACCGCTGACAACCAGGAATTTTTCATTCTTTGTATGGTGCCAGTGGTTTCCCTTGGTGATGCCGGGTTTCGAAATATTCACACTGAACTGCCCACAATTTCCGCTGCGCAGGATCTCCGTAAAGCTTCCACGGTAATCAGAGTGGGTCGTCAGAGGATAGGAAAAGCTGTCCTCAGGCAGGTAGGAAAGATAGGTGGCATAGAGCTTCTTGGTGAAGGGATCGGCTGTATCGGGTACGGAGAGATCCTCTCTGCTTGCCCGGAAACGATAAAGCAGCTCAGCGATCCGGCCAAGGAGGATCTCATGGTCAACAGGCACATAGCAGAGCTCTTCTTTCCGGTGTTCCTCTCCCTTTAATGCTGCGATCAGCTCGGAAACCACATCATCAATATAAACCAGGCGCATCTTTACGGAAGGATCATTGACCGTAATAGGGAGGCCATGGGCGATATTGTGGCAGAAGGTGGCAACTGCAGAATTGTAATTGGGGCGGCACCACTTGCCGAACACATTGGTAAAGCGGTAGATGAGTACCTTGGCACCGGTTCTCCGGCCATAGGCTCTGAGAAGCTCCTCCCCTGCCAGCTTGCTTCTTCCGTAGGGATTATCCAGGGCAGCCTGGGTGGAGGAGCTGAGCATTACCGGGCAGCGATTACCGCACTGCTCCAGGGTATTGAGGAGGGTGCTTGTGAAGCCGTAATTTCCCTCCATAAACTCCGACTGCTCCTTGGGGCGATTGACACCGGCCAGGTGAAACACAAAATCACAGTCCCGGCACCAGCGGGTCAAAAGGGCGGGATCTGTATCCAGGTCATAGGCATAGACCTCCGGCACAGAAGGCAGCGAAATACTGCGATCCTTCCCCTGGGCGATATTTTCCAATGTGGCGCAGAGGTTTTTTCCCACAAACCCCTTGGCACCCGTTACAAGGATCTTCATAGTCTCTTCTCCCAGGCAGCCAATTCGCTGCGGATGTATTCTAAGCTCAGGAGCTTCTCCATCACCTGCTCTACGGTGAGCAGCTGGGTGTTATTGGAGTCAAACTCACTGAGGGAGCTTCGCTGGGTATCCCCTACCTTATAGTATTTATCGTAGTTCAGGTCACGCTTATCGCAGGGGACCCGGTAGAAGTCCCCAAGATCCAGCGCATTGGCGCATTCTTCATTGGTCAGAAGGGTCTCATAGAGCTTTTCGCCGTGACGAATGCCGATCACCTTCGGCTCTTTTTCATAATGGAACAGCTGGCAGACTGCCTTTGCAAGGACATCAATGGTACAAGCAGGGGCCTTCTGCACCAGAATATCGCCGGACTCGCCCTGCTCAAAGGCAAAGAGAACCAGATCCACGGCCTCATCCAGAGACATAATAAAGCGGGTCATCTTGGGCTCGGTAATGGTCAGGGGCTTGCCCTCTTTGATCTGCTCGATCCACAGAGGAACCACAGAGCCTCGGGAGCAGAGAACATTTCCGTAGCGAGTGCAGCAGATCTTCGTCCCGGAGGCCGTGCGGCTCTTGGCAACGACCACCTTTTCCATCATAGCCTTACTGGTACCCATGGCATTGACGGGATAAGCAGCCTTATCCGTGGAAAGACAGATCACGGACTTCACGCCGCAGGAAATAGCAGCGGTGAGCACATTGTCTGTGCCGATCACGTTGGTCTTGACCGCCTCCAGAGGAAAGAATTCACAGGAAGGAACCTGCTTCAGAGCAGCGGCATGGAATACATAGTCCACCCCATGCATTGCCTCTTTGATGCTGCCGAGATCACGGACATCACCAATGAAGAAGCGGATCTTATCGCTGACCTCAGGCAGCTTTGCCTGGAACTCATGGCGCATATCGTCCTGCTTCTTTTCATCCCGGGAAAAGATGCGGATCTGGCCGATATCGGTGGATAAGAAGCGATTTAATACAGCATTCCCGAAAGAGCCGGTTCCGCCGACGATCAGAAGGGTTTTGCCGGTAAATGCACCCATTCTCTTTTCCTCCTCTTATAAGTAACACACATTCTCACCGTGAAGCACACGGCGGGTATCCAAAACAAGCTTGTCCTGCAGCTGCTGCACAGACACTTTCAGCGCAGAGTGGCCCACCATGACCACCACAAGCTCAACCCCATCCAGGAATTCTTCCATGCAGGCGCATTGCCCGGCTACGATGCCCTCTTTCACCATAGGATCGTAGACACGGCACTGCTGTCCTTTTTCATCCAGAATGCGGAGCAGCTGCAATGTGGGAGACTCCCGCAGGTCATCCACATCCTCTTTATAGGTCAGGCCATAGAGCCCCACCCGGTCAAAGCCGCAAATCCCATGCTCCTGCATCAGCTGAACGATCCGGGAATACACATATTGGGGCATATCTGCATTGATCTGCAGCGCCCGGTGGATCAGAGGGGTCTGCTCCGGGAAATCCCCCACCAGGAACCAGGGATCAACGGGAATGCAATGCCCGCCCACACCCGGGCCGGGAGAGAGAATATTGACCCGGGGATGCATATTACAGATGCGAATGATCTCGTTGACATCCATTCCCTCTTTATGGCAGAGCATCAGAAGCTCATTGGCAAAGGCAATATTCACCGCACGGTAGGTATTCTCAATCACTTTCGTCATTTCAGCCGTCCGGATATCCGTCAGGACAATATCACCAAGGCAGAAGGAGCCGTAGATATCCCGGATCTTTGCGGCGATCTGAGGATCATCTGCACCGATGGTGCGAGAATTATGCTTTAACTCGTAGATCATATTCCCGGGGATGATCCGCTCCGGTGCATGGGCAAGATGGATCTTCTTCTCAGAAGAGAGAAGCGGACGAACATAGCGGTCAATCGTGCCGGGAGAGACCGTAGACTCAATGATGACCACAGCGTTCTCCGGACAAACACGCAGAATCTCCTGCACGGCGCTGACGACATAGCAGGGATCAATCTGCTTGGTTTTCTCGTTGTAGGGCGTAGGGACAGAAACAATATAGACATCCGTATGCGCATAAGAGGAGGAGAATTGAATTCCCTTCTCTGCAGCAGCCTGAAACAGCTCCCGAAGGCCATCCTCCCGGAATGTTACCTCTCCCCTGTTCAATTTCCCGACAACCTCGGCATTATAATCTGTACCGATAACCTGTACACCGTGTGCCGCCAGCATCAAGGCCGTAGGCAAGCCGATATATCCAAGTCCGATTACATTAACCATTTTTTCTCTCCTTTGCCACAAGCTCTTCAATACAGCGTTCCAGTGCTATCTTGAAGTCCTGGTAGCTCTCAGCCTCTTTTTCAACCTTTTGGCGGATCCAATCAAATGCGGATTTTTTATGTGCATCCGCATAGAGTAAATCTCCGGCAATCTTTTGCCACTGTTTTCGATCCGTTTTCAGGCCCAGTTTCCTTTTTGCTTTAGAGATGCGATCCATAGGAATAGGATGGTAGCATTCCAGCATTTCAAGGCGAGTCAATACATCCCGAATCTTCGAAACATAATTGACAGCAAAGCCCTGAGCAGGTTCTGTCGCCATCGGGGGTATCCCATTGACCAGGGACAGTAAGGTTCCATGGAAGAAATGGGTTACCGTACCGCTGCAAAGGGAGAAAACCTTCGCCCATTCAAAAGGATCCAGCGTGTCCATATAAGCACCGGCATATTCATTTGGTTCATAAAGCGCAATCAGCTGGGAATCCTTCCCAAGATAGGATCTCAATTCCCGTCCTACAAAACCGGGAGAGGCCATAACCGCAAAAATGGGCCGATCCGGATCAATTCCCTTTTCCTTCAGTTTTTCCCATACCGTCTCCAAGTCACAAGGAAGGGAGGAAATATCCAGCAGCATCGTGGGGTCACAGTTGTGACGAGGATTCAGCCCGGGATCGACCAGATGCAGCATTTGCTCTGTAGAAACATCCCGGACACCCAAATAGGAGAACTCGGACAGCGCATCGGAAAGAAATGCCTTCTGCTCAGGTGTCATTCCCCGGAAAGACAGGCCATGGGCGGAAGCGGCATAACTGAGCTTTGTTCCATGGTAGCCCTTCAAAAAATAGGCATTGGGAAATCCGCGGACGTTCCAATTCCAAACCGCATCGCTGCCAACCACAATGATATCATAGGTTTCATTCAGCCAGGAATACAAAGCATCCAGATCATCACTTTCCAATCTTCGATCGGAAAGAGGTAGTCTCTCACAGCAATGATCAAATAAATGGATGCGTTTCGAATAAGCATCCCGCTGTGCCGGGTCAGCAATCCTGTCGATCCCCTGCTTCATGGCGCAGGTGGCACGGAGAGAGGAATAATCGATTACTTCCACCTGTAGTTCCGGGAAATCCTTCTGCAGACGATGAGAAAGGGAATAACACTGCATAAACGCACCGTAATTGATGCTTCTGTGAAAGGTGAGAATACCCAGCTTCATGATTAACCTCCAAAAAATGCTTGATCATCTGCGCCGCAGAAGTGAACGAAGCTCCTTCCTGTGAAAGGGAATAAAAACAAGGATATAAATCAGTAGAAATACCCCTGCAGAAGCAAGGAAGGAAACCAGCAGTTGCCCGTGAAAAATCGCAAAAACAGAATCTTTCAGCAACAGCACACCGCCGGAGGCCGCCAGAAGTGCAGGAATAGCTTTATATACCGTCTTCCAAAGCATACGGAAAATGTGCAATCCGAGCTTCCTTCGATAATATATGTTCATGGAAATAATGCTTCCCACCACTGTACTCAAAGCTGTGCCGATGGCAGCTGCAAAGTAGCCATATCGAATAGTTCCAAAAACAGTAAGGATGCAGTTGATCACAGTAGAATACAGCAAGGATACGGTACGAAATCCCATCAGATTCTTTGCCCGCAGAATAGACAAGCAAACATTCTGAATCAGCGGTATCGTAACGGGAATAATCAGGATCAACGTCAGCAAATAGCAATCATCAAAGCCCTCTCCCAGCCATAGGAGGAAAAACTCCCTGCCCAGCACTGCAAAGCCACAAAGTGCTGCGCCAAGAACCGCAAACTGGATCTGCCCTACCCGGATGACCAGGTTTTCCATCTCCAGGTTGTCCGCACCATGATGCAAACGATTGGTTACCGTGGGAAGCATCAGGGAGGAGATCGAGGAGGAGAGCTGCTCATACATATTATACAGCATGATCGCAAAGGAATAGATCGTGACCATTTGACTGCCTAAGGTGGCGCCGATCACCATATTGTCCACATTTCCGTTGAACTGGATCACAATCGACTGAGCAAACAGCAGAATCGTATAGCGGAAGGATTCGAAAAACAGGGACTTCTCCCAGTTTTTGAATATAAAGCGGACATGAAGCTGGCAGCGAATGTAAAGAATATGAATCACCATCACAAGGACGGTCAGAACCAGCTGCGCAAGCACTACGACCATGATGCTTTGTACCAGCGGCAGCAAGACCCAAATTAAAATAGTCTTACCCAGCAACAGCAGCACCTTCATGCCATTTGCAAAGGCGAAGCGGTTATGTCCTGCAATGATTCCAAAAAATACGTTTTCGAAAAAGTTGATGGCAACATTGGCGATCAGCACTACATAGACTTTTCGTGCAAGCTCCATCTCTTCCGGCGTAAAGCTGCCACCGTAAATCTTCCCTATAGCAAAATAACCTACCGTACCAACCAACAGGACAAGGGAAGAGACGATAAAGGTCTGGCACAGAGACATACCAAGGTAGCGGTTGCGCCGATCATCGTCCTTTTGCGCTACAAACTTTGACACATAGCGCAAAACTGTACCACCAAAGCCCAGATCCAGTACCATCAGGGACGAGGATAAGGATGCGATCGTCTTATATACGCCATATTGGCTCTCGCCGACCACATTCAAAATAAAGGGTGTAACCAGCAAACCGTAGGCAGTATTCAGAAAAATCAACAAATAAGAGAGGATCGCACCCTTTTTTACATTGCTGAGTCCCATAGATTATCCTTTCTTTGCCACCTGCGCATAGATTTGCAGAAGCTTCCGGGATTCCTGCTCCCAATTGAGTTCATGAAACATTTTTGATGCATTTTCGCTCATTTTTTCATATGCTTCCGGGTTGTTGCGAAGATAAACAATCGCTTCTGCGATGCATTCCGGTGATACATGCTCCAGTACCAAACCGAAATGATAGGTCTCGTTCAAATACCGATGCTCAGGTACATCGGAGAGGATCACCGGCAGGCCGGCTGCCGCATACTCAAATACCTTATTGGAGATCGAGAGGCGGAAATTTAAGTTGACCGGTCTCGTCACCACAATGCCCACATGAGAAGAAGAAGCCGCAGCGATCAGCTCGCTGACCTCAACAGGAGCTGCAAAATGGACACGCTCCTCCAGCTTCTCCTGCCGGATCATATCACGAAGCCGTGGCTCTAAAGTGCCGTAGCCACGGAGGATCAGCCGTACTCCCTCGGGAAGATGCTTGGCAGACTGCACAAACTCTTCATAGCCCCGTCCGGCTACCATCAAGCCCTGGTAAACCACCTCAAAGGCATCCTCGGCCTTATCACGGAGCGGAAGTGCGCTCTTCATGGGGCAGTTTGTGATCACCGTAGGTCTTGGGATCTTGTACTTTTGGGCGAAATAGTCCGCTGCAGCATTGCTGACGCAGATCATTTGATCCACCTTTTTTACCAGCCGCCGTTCCATAAATATGATGGCATTTTTGACCAGCTTATGCTCTGCAATGCCGATATTCTCAGCAAAGACCTCGTGAGAGTCATAAACCAATGCAGCCTTGCACTTCTTGGCAGCCCGATATGCGGGAATCAGCATATCAAAATCGTTGGCATGGATCACATCGGGGGAAAAGTCCTCTATCAGCTTCTGCGCACGCTTTGGCATCTCCGTACGGCGCTTCAGCTTCTTGCCGATGGAATTCAGCTTGCCTAAGTACTCCTCTCCCAGATCCACGATATCCCAGCGGCAGCCCAGGGCATCCAGGAACTCCCGATCATAAAACGCATCCCGATAGCCCACGAACTGAACTTCATGTCCGGCACCGATGGCGACCTTGATCTGCTTGATCACCCGGGGATCTTTTTTCAGGGAATTGGAAACAATAATGGATATCTTCATACTTACTCCAAAATATCACCAGTACGCTCCGCCAAACTCATTGGCGGATTTATTTTCCGGAGTCTCCTCGGCGCTGGGGCGAGTCCAGTATTCGTTAAACAGCGCCGGAACCTCTTTGCTGTTTAATTCCCAGCGACGGCCCCTAATACCGAATAGGATCTGCGTTGCGCCGCCGATATGGATCGCCTGCTTCCCTGCCCGCTTCAGGAGGCAGGCCAGAGGCAGGCCGTAGAAGCCGCAGCCGATCAAAGCGATGTCAAAATCCAGCTTCAGCGCTTCTTTTTCCATGTATTCCAAAGCTTCAAACCAATCCCGGAAACGGGGATCCGGTGTACCGGCAATGGTCTGAACCGCCTTCATAGTAAGCAGCTGAAATTCAGGAAGAATATGAGGATTTTCAAAGAGCTTTTCTCTATGATTCTCATACTGGCTGCGGATCGAATCGGCAAAGGGATGGATCACTAAAACCTTTTTCCCTACCAGAGCAGAGGACCAAACCTCATCTGCCTCAAAATAATAGGGCTCCAGGGAGCGATTATCGGAAACATACATATCACGTCTGCAATGCTTGCGAACCATATAGTTTTCCATAAAGCTGGCATAGACAGCCAAGAAGTCGATTTCCGGGGAGACATCCTCCAGAAGACGGGTAAAGCGAGGAATATAGGAGGTCTGAGTTGGGAAGAATCCGCTCTGACTCTGTGCAGTATCCGCAATGCTCTGGCGCATGGTCTTGCGAAGGCCAAGGAGATACTCCTTACCCTCGCAGTAGGTATTTAATTCTGTGCCTCCGTAACGAACCGCACAGAAGGGCTTGCCACTTTGGATCAGCTCCTTCAGGCAGCGGTTTCCCTCCTCAGCAGTCAAAAGTCTTCTTCCGCTGAGTTTCCTGGGACGATAGCGCTTGTTCCGAAAGAAAAGCTTGCGATACAGAACAATGCCTTTGTTATACAGGCGGTAACTGAGATACATCAAACGGCCCATAACCTTACTCCTTTATTCTCTCGAGAAAACCTTCGCAAGAGGTAAACTCTGCTCCATGTTGGCGGAGCCAGGCATCGGAACGATCCCACCAGCGTAATTCTTGCAGCTTTACAATGGTGTCTTCGTCAAAACGCTTGCGGAGCAGCCGGGCCGGTACGCCCCCGACAATGCTGTAAGGCGGTACATTCTCCGTAACCACCGCACCGGCAGCAACGATAGCGCCGTCTCCGATCTGAACGCCGTCCAGAATAATGGCTCCCGTACCGATCCAGACATCATTCCCAATGGTTATCCTGCCGGCGGTTTCTGTAAATCGCTGCCCGGCGGAATAGGAAAGTCCGCAGCGACTGAGATCCGGGCTGTAAAAGGCTGGATGGATGCTGACAAAATCCGAGGTGGGATGCCTTCCGTTTGCCGTGACCACACCGGAGGCAATGCAGCAGAATCTGCCAATATCGCCACGGATGGAGCAATCGCTGCCCAGATAGGAGCCCTTGCCTATGGATCCGAAAAACAGGCTGTTCTTTCCAATCTTATTAAAGCCCTCATAGCGGTTAGAAAGGGACACTTCCGTGCCGGAAGCGAGAGAAATCTTCCGGCCAAAGTTTTTGATCCTGCTGAGCAGTCTTTTTATGGCAAGCTTCATAAAATCAACGCCTTCCTCTGTATCGCAGAGATATTAGCAGATGCTTCTGATTGTGCTCACGGGGCTTGGTATCATCCTTGATCAAGCAGCTGACGCAGAGGCCCAGCATAGCATAAAACGCAGGCTCTTTGGATAGATAGCTACTGCTCATCATCAGCTTAATAAAGCTGGCAGAGAAGAACGCAATAAAGAGCAGGCGCTTTTCCCGGTCCTTCGTAAAGAAGCCATGAAACAGCATCACAATCAAGAGTATAGACAAGCAAGAGCCAATCAGAAGCCCAAACTCTACCATAAGCTCAAGGAACAAATTATGGGCATAGCGGCCTCCCGTGATCACACGGTCTCCATACAATCCATGGCCCAGTATATTCAGCTGCTGCTGTAGCTCAGCATGCACATCACTTCGGCCGGAATCATCGGCAAGGGTACCATCTGCAATTTTCTCCAGAATACGACTATTGATTCCGATGGCATCAGAAAAACGATAAAGCATCTGCATGATCGGGTCCCAAAACACCAGAACCAATACAACCACGATCATGGTAATCAAAATAACCAAAACCTTGGAGCTCTGCTTCTCAGAGAGGAAAAGGATAAACAGCACAATCGCTGCAATCAGGCATAGGATCGGGCCTCTGGCGCCGCAGAAAAACATAGTAGCGGCACCCAATAAGCCGCCGACTAAATAGACCGTTTTTCTCTTGGTAAAATAGCCGAAAAGTAGCACGATAGTGGGAAGAAGAAGATCGTACGAGAAATTCATATATCCGGGCTGCAGTTCCAGCTGGAGATACACAAAGAGCGTGCCCAGCGAGCAAAGCAGCGCAGCAATGGCAAAGTTCAGCATATAGCGGAACAGACGGTCATAGTCCCAGATCCTGCGGATAAAGAGGAACGCCGGGAGTGCATAAATAAAGAACCAGTAGATCTTATTGTTGATAATGTCGCCCCAGGAGGTGAACATATATTGTTGCGTCTCCGGATAAACTCCCGCAGAGACCACAAAGGCCAGGAACATAAACAGGGGGAAGAGCATCGTATTGAGCTTCATCCGCTTCAGGACGATCCCCAAAGAGACCACGATCATAATCAGCTGGGCACCGTAGAGGATCAGGGAGTCAATAGAGATCTGAGCCCAGAACAGATAGATTAACAAAACATTGACAAACAGTGTAATGGGAGAGAAAAACAACATCGCACCCAGGGTCAGGCTTAAGATCTTTTGTGTTGTTGTCTCGCGATCTTTCATCTGAATGGCCAAGATATTGCCGCTCCTTTCCTTGCGTAATGATTATTCCTTGGATAAAAACTCCAGAATGCGCCCAGCCTGCCGCTTTGCGGTGCAGCGGGACAGAATGAACGCACGGGCAGTGAGGCCCTTTTGCTTTCGCAGCAGCTCTCCATCCTCCAAAGCCCCGGTCAAGGCGGCTTTTAAGGCAGCCCTGGAGCCATCCCCTGCGGAGTATACATGGTCAAAGTATTCCCGGGGTATGCCTTCCAGCTCTGTCATCAGCAGAGGTGTACCTGAGAGCATATATTCTATGGTTTTAGAGGGGAAGCTATACTTGGTGTAACGCTCCCCAACAGGTCTGGGGTTGACCAGCAGCGATGCTTCGTTTTCTGCCTGCAAGACCTTTGCCCGATCCACACGCCCAAAGTAACGAAGACGGGGCTCTTTTTGCGCCAGGTCGGAAAAATACCCGCTGAGATCCCCCTGGCCGAAAATCCAAAGCTCCCAATCCGGCAGATCCAGGGCAAGAAAGACCTCTGCCAAGCTGCGGATGCCATATTTTTCGTTCAGTGCGCCGGCATACATCACGGCCTTTTTGCGAGGCTGATCCGAAAAAGCGTCATGAAGCACAGCATCTGCAATGCCCTCTACCACAAGGTAAGGAGCATCGGGGTTGACCACCCGGGCCATGGCCTCAGTCAAATAAACATAGCGGTCAAAGCCGCTCTGAAGCCGGATCGCTTTCCCGGTATACAGACGGCTGAGCGCCTTCTTTAAGAAGCTCATTTTCCTGTTTTCATACATATCTGCAGGGAGATCTGCAAGAATGCAGCAGCAGGGCACGCCATATTTTTTGCAAGCCTTTTGGACAGGCCCGGCCACCGGCGCATATACCGAATAGATCAGCACCGCATCCACCTGTCTTTTGCGGATTAGGCGCAGACTCCGGCGCACCGAAAGCCGTTGGCTCAGCTGCTTCAGGCCCTTTAGATTAACTGCAGGCAGCCAATGGCAAAGGTAGCCGCCGGCGATCTCCTCTTCCCGTCTGCCCCAGCTAAACAAAGGGCTGCCCGGAAAAGAGGCCACCATAGGGAAGGAATACACCTCAGCCGAAACACCATGATCTGCAAAGCCTTCCAATAAGGCGCTTTCAAAATTCAGGGGCGCAACCGATGCCTTCCGGCGGCTCTTTGCCTGGCGGGCTTCAAAGGCATCCCGGTTGCAGACCGTACCAAAATACAGTAGCTTCATCTATCTTCCTCAAAAAAAGCTCCGAAAATTTCATCGTATTCGCCCGGCTCAAAATGCACCAGGCCTCCGCCGGAGGTAAAGGTCAGCTCGCTGAACAGGATCTGATCCCCATGGAGATAAAGATCCACCCGTACAAAGTCAAAGGGAGCAGCAAGCTTCGCTGCCGCAGAGAGCAGGCGATCCAGCTGGGCAGGGCGCTCAGGGATCTCCTTACAGGCTGCATAACCCAAGGTAACCGGGATCCGCTCCCACCGAGGCGAAAACAGGCCGGTGGTGCGCTTGTTTCCGGAGAAGAAATTGACATCCACCAATTTCGGCACACCACGGAAGCAGAAAATTTTAAACTCCTGCAGTTCTTCTCCGCTGTCGATATAAGAATCCACCATAAT
>JAFQCY010000050.1 GCA_017399355.1 Oscillospiraceae bacterium | reverse complement strand
TCGGCGCTGAGGCCCATGGTCATGAGCTTCAGGATCTGCTCACCGGCAATGCGGCCGATGGCGGCCTCGTGGATCAGAGAGGCATCCACATGGTTGCAGGTGATCTCGGGAATGGCACGCACCTTGGCATTCCCCATGATGATGGCATCGCACTGCACATGGCCGAAGCACTTGGTATTGCCCTCTACCCGGGGGTAGAAGATCTGGGTACTCTGTTCCTGGGCCACGGAGCGGGAAATCACCTGGACTTTGCTATCAAAACCGCTCAAAAATACATCCATTTCGCTCACAGCCTTCTGATCCCCATGGGTCAGCAGGTTTTCACGGAGGATAATTTCGCTTCCGGCGCCCCGGCACTCGGCCTTGGTATAGCGCTTGGTATCGTCCACACCACGGATCTGGGCGGTCTCCAGGGTCACGTTGGCCCCTTCCTCCAGATACAGCACTGTCTGGGGATTGAGGATGCGCTTGCCGCTGCCCTCGCCCTCGCCATAGTGCTTCTCCACATACTTCACACGGGCATTCTTTCCCACATGGAAGGTGTGGATGCCCTCGTGGCTGCTGTCGCAATCGCCGCAGGAGTGGATGCCGCAGCCGGCAATGATGGTCACATCTGCGCCCTCGCCGATGAAAAAGTCGTTGTAAACCCGGTCATGGAAGCCGTTTTCCGTCAGCACCACGGGGATGTGCACGGACTCGTTCTTGGTAAAGGGGGCAATGTGGATATCGATGCCGTCCTTATCGGTCTTGGACTCGATGCGGATGGTCTCCGTATTGCGGCGCAGGAGCTTCTTGCCATCGGAACGGATGTTCATGGCGCCCTTGCCGGTGTCCTTCAGGTCGGCAATGACCTCCAAAATATGCTTCTGAACCTCATTCAGCATTTGCCGTCCACCTCCAATCGGTTGCAACCATAGACCGTATCCGCCAGGATCTTGGGGAAGATCTCCTCCACAGAGCCACGGGCGCTGAGCTTGCCATCGGCAATGAGAAGGATCTCGTCTGCCAGACGGATGATGCGCTCCTGGTGAGAGATGATCAGGATGGTGGCTTCTTTTTTGTCGTGAATTTCTTTAAAAGTCTCCGTTAGACGGGCAAAGGACCAGAGATCAATGCCGGCCTCCGGCTCGTCAAAAATCATCAGGCCGCTTTTTCTTGCCAGGATGGTGGCGATCTCAATGCGCTTGACCTCGCCGCCGGAGAGAGAGGTATCCACATCCCGGTCGATATAATCCCGGGCGCAGAGCCCCACCTTGGTCAGGTATGTGCAGGCCTTGTCGTGGCTCATTTTCTGCCCTGCGGCGATATTCAGCAGATCCCGTACCTTCATACCCTTAAAGCGGGGCGGCTGCTGGAAGCCGTAGGAAATGCCCAGACGGGCACGTTCCGTAATGGACAGATTGGTAATATCCGTCCCGTTCCAGAGAATTTGGCCGCCGGTGGGCTGATTGATACCCATAATGGTTCTGGCCAGGCTGGTCTTGCCGCCGCCGTTGGGGCCGGTGATGACCACAAACTTCTTATCCTCAATATTCAGGCTGATATTCCGCAGAATATCCACCTGCCCGTCTTCGCCCTCCACACGGAAGGACAGATCTTTGATTTCAAGCATAGTTTTTTTCCTCTTTTTGCCGTTTCTCATAAAGCCAGATTACTATATCATATTTTACCTGTTCATGCAAGGATTATCAGGGCTTTTTTACAAGGTCTGTAGATAGAATTCTTTATTTAATAATGTATAGTCCTTGATTTTATGTACAGTTTGTGCTATAATTGACAGGATAAAATAGAATGGAAAGGAGTCGGCCGATGTATTCCAATGCCTATGTCTGGTCCCGGGTTTTGACCTATCTGGAGAACCATTCTCCCGCCGCCGCCATCGCCACTTACTTCGACGAGGTGGAAGTGGTGGAGCTGGACGAGAAAAAGCTGGTCATCTATACCCCCACCTCTTTTTGCAAGGATCTGATCTTAAATCGCTACGCCTTCCTGATCAAGGATGCCATGCGGGAGCAGTTTGAGAAGGAGGTGGAATTGACCGTCCTGGACGAAGAGGATATGCCCAAGTACAATATGAACAAGCGGAAGCGGAATTTCGTGGAATTCAACTCCCAGTTCACCTTCGACACCTTCGTGGTCGGCTCCTCTAATCAGCACGCCTTCTCCGCCGCCGAGGCGGTGGCCGAGGAGCGCACCCTGGCCTACAACCCCCTCTTCATCTACGGCCAGAGCGGCCTGGGCAAGACCCACCTGCTCTACGCCATTGCCAACCGCATCCAGAAGCGGCACCCGGAGTATAACATCGTCTACATCAAGGGCGACCAGTTCATCAACGAATTCATCGAAGCCGTCCGTACGGGCAAAAACTTCGAATTCCGGGATAAATACCGCAATGCAGACCTGTTTTTGATCGACGATATTCAGTTTATCGCCGGTAAGGAGGGCACCCAGGAGGAGTTCTTCCACACCTTCAACACCCTCTATGAGAATAAGCGGCAGATCGTCCTGACTTCCGACCGTGTGCCCAGCGATATGCTGCTTTTGGAAGACCGCCTGCGCACCCGCTTTGAGTGGGGCCTGATCGTGGATATCCAGCCTCCCGATTACGAGACCCGCTATGCCATCACCAAGAACAAAGCCCTGTCCTTAGGCTTGGTGCTGCCGGAGGAGGTCTGCGGCTATATTGCCGAGAACATCACCAACAACGTCCGCCAGATCGAAGGCACGGTAAAGAAGATCAAGGCCTACCATGACTTGACCGGCATGCCCATGGACATTGCCAGCGTCTCCCGGGCCATTAAGGATATGTACAAGGGCAAGAGCCAGTCCGTCCCCACCATCAACCTGATCATCGGCGAGGTCTGCCGCTTCTACTCCATCGAAGAGAGCGTCCTGCGCTCCAACCGCAAGAACAAAGGCACCGCCGAGGCCCGTCAGATCGCCATGTACCTGATCCGCAAGCTGACCAATCTCTCCTTCCCGGATATCGCCAAGGAATTCGGCAAGACCCATACCACGGTCATGTATGCCGTCCGCCGGGTGGAGGAGGAGCTGGCCATTACCGATAACGGCCTGCAGGATAACGTCCGGGATATCACCAATAATATCAATTCCAGACTTTAAAAGTTATGCACAGACTTATGAAACGGTGCATAAGTTCGCTGTGCATAAGTGCAAATTCGATTTTTCTTCTGCAAAGCTGTCAATAACTTTTTTAGTTCTGCACATAAGGCTGTCAATTGCAAAGCCTTGAGGCACAAGGGTTTCAGACCTTTATGCACATATATTTTTCCTACTATCACTATTACTATAATTTTTATCCTTCCTATCTATTTAAGAGAGAATGCGAGGTAATTTTTTATGAAGTTCACCTGTGAAAAAGCGCTGCTGGTTTCCGCCATCTCCCTGGCCTCCCGTACCGTATCCCCCAAGAGCACCATCGCCTGCCTGGAGGGCATTTTGCTCCGGGCCGGTGTGGGCATCCAGCTCACCGGCTTTAACTTAGAGACCGGCATCACCGTCAAGGTGGGTGCTACGGTTTTGGAGGCCGGCTCCTGCGTGATGCCTGCCCGTCTGTTCTTTGATATCATCCGGAAGCTCCCCGATGAGGAAGTGACCATCGAGGTGGATGCCAAGTATGCCGTCAGCATCCGGGGCGGTGCTTCCTCCTTTAAGATCACGGCCATGGATGCCGAGGATTATCCCGATCTGCCCGAGGTGGATGCGGATAACGGTGTGCCCATTCCCCAGAGCGCCATGCGGGAGCTCATCGGCAGCACCCTCTTCTCCGTCAGCGAGAATCAATCCCGTCCCATTCTCACGGGCTGCCTGGTGGAGGTGAAGGACGAGGGCATCACCATGGTCGCCGTGGACTCCTCCCGTTTAGCCCGCCGTACCTGGCATGCAGAGACTCCTCTGGGCAGAGAGATGAAGTTTGTCGTCCCTGCCGCCGCCCTGCGTGAGGTGGAGAAGATGCTCTCGGAAAGCGACGAGACCATGCAGTTCATCCTGGGCAGAAAGCATCTCCTCTTTGTCATCGGCGATGCCACCCTGGTCTGCCGTCTGCTGGAGGGTGAATTCATCGACTGGCGCCGGATCATCCCCCAGAATAACAAGATCCTCCTGACCGCCAATGTCTCGACCCTGATGTCTTCCATCGAGCGTGTGAGCCTGATCGTCCCCGAGAAGATCAAGAGCCCTGTGCGCTGCGTGTTCGGAGATAATGTGGCCGACTTCCGCACCATGAATACCATCGGCTCTGCCCACGATACCTGCAGCGTGGCCGGTAACGGCGGCGAGCTGGAGATCGGCTTTAACTGCCGCTTCCTGCTGGATGCCCTCCGGGCTGTCCCCGGGGAGGAAGTGAACTTAGAGCTGCAGAGCGGCCTGAGTCCCATTGTCTTTACCTCCGCTGACGAGAAGCACGACTTTGCCTATATGGTCCTGCCCATCCGTCTGCACTGAGAAGCGAGGCAAGAACCATGGAAACGGTCTATATCACCACAGAATATATCAAGTTAGAGAGCTTTCTGAAGCTGGCAAACCTGGTTATGAGCGGCGGCGAAGCCAAGCTGCTGATCCAGGACGGTTATGTAAAGGTCAATGGCGAGACCTGCCTCATGCGGGGCAAGAAGCTGCGGGAGGGTGATACGGTCTCCTTCCGCGGAGCAGAGGTTCAGGTGGCCTATGCACCTTGACCGGCTGTACCTGCGGAATTTCCGCAATTACGAAGAGGCAGCGGTGGACTTTGTCCCCGGAGTCAACCTGATCGTGGGGGATAATGCCAACGGCAAGACCAATCTTTTGGAGGCGATCGGCTACCTCTCCACCGGCAGAGCCTTCCGCAGCCGAAGGGAGCAGGAGCTGCTGCGCTTCGGTGCGGACTTTGCGGAGCTGAAGGGGCATATTTTCTCCCGGGAGCGGGAGCAGGAGCTGCGGATCCTGCTTTTTGCCGGCAGGAAGCCCCGGCAGCTGCATCTGAACGGCGTAAAGCAGAAGACCGCCGCCGGTTTGGCAGGTCTTTTGACCAGCGTGCTCTTCTGCCCTGAGGATCTGCTGATCCTGAAAAAGGGAGCGCAGCCCCGGAGAAAGCTGCTGGATACGGTGATCTGCCAGCTGCGGCCCAATTACGATGCCGCCCTGACGGAATACGGCAGGCTCCTGGAGCAGAAAAGCGCCCTGTTAAAGGATCGCTTTGACCATCCCTCCATGCTGGCGGTGCTGCCGGAGTATAATAGCCGCATGGCCCAGCTGGGCGCCTACCTGATCTCCTACCGGGCACGCTTTGTCAAGGCCCTGTCGGAGGAGGCACAGAAATTCCACGAGGAATTCTCCTCGGGAAAGGAAAAGCTCTGCCTGGAATACAAGACCGTATCCAATATTTCCGATCCCTTTGCCCCGGTGGAGGAGCTGCGGCAGCTGCTTTTGGAGCATCAGGCCTCCCACGAGCGGGCAGAATTAGAGAGCGGCCAGTGCCTTTCCGGCCCCCATAAGGACGATTTTGAGGCAAGCATCAACGGCCTGTCCGTCTCGGCCTTTGCCTCTCAGGGCCAGACCCGTACCGCCACCATCTCCATCAAGCTGGCAGAACGGGAGCTGCTGCGCCGGGATACCGGGGAGGAGCCGCTGCTGCTGCTGGATGACGTGCTCTCGGAACTGGATGCGGGGCGGCAGGATTTCGTCCTGAACCGCCTGAGAAGCGGCCAGGTGATGATCACCTGCTGCGAGGTAGACCGCCTGACCAGCCTGGGCAAGGTTTACCGCATCGAACAGGGGAAGATTTTTTAGAGGGTTTTACGATGTATCTTTCCATTGGCTCGGATTTTGCCGTGCGGCAAAAGAGCATCATTGGTATTTTTGATTTGGATAACTGCTCCTACGGCAAGCACACCCGGGGCTTTTTGGCCCGGGCAGAGCAGCAGGGAGAGGTGGTCACCATCTCCCCGGATCTACCCAAGAGCTTTGTGCTGACCGAGGAGTTTGGAATGAACCGGGTCTATCTGACTCAGTTCGGCTCTTCTGTCTTAGAGAAGAGATATCGCTAAAAATCGAGCAAAATCGCTCAAATTTCCATCATCGGCAGTTGCCGAAAAAAAGGAGAAGGTTTCATGTCCGAAGAAATGATGAATACTGCGGTAGAAAAGGAGTATGACGCCTCGCAAATCCAGGTCCTTGAGGGTCTGGAAGCGGTCAGAAAGCGTCCCGGTATGTATATCGGCTCCACCTCTTCCAGCGGTCTGCACCACCTGGTCTACGAGATCGTGGATAACTCCATCGACGAGGCGCTGGCAGGCTTCTGCAAGAATATTACCGTCACCATCAATGAGGGGAACACCATCACCGTCACCGATGACGGCCGTGGTATCCCTGTCGATATTCAGGCCCAGACCGGTAAGCCTGCCCTGGAAGTGGTCTTTACGGTGCTTCATGCCGGCGGTAAATTCGGCGGCGGCGGTTATAAGGTCTCCGGCGGCCTCCATGGCGTAGGTGCCTCCGTGGTCAATGCCCTGTCTGAGTGGCTGGTGGCAGAGGTCCATAAGGACGGCAAGATCTACCAGATGAAGTTCTCCCGGGGCAATATCACCCAGGAGATGACCGTGGTAGGCAGCACCGATCAGCACGGCACCAAGGTCACCTTTAAGCCCGATCCCGAGATGTTCGACACCCTGGAATATGACTACGAGACCCTGCACACCCGTATGCGGGAGCAGGCCTTCCTCAATGCCGGTCTGCAGATCACCATCAGTGACCGCCGCGGGGAGGAGGAGGTCTCCGAGACCATGTGCTACGAGGGCGGCATCAAGGAGTTCGTCCGGTGGTACAACCGCCATAAGACAGAGCTTCACAGCGAAGTGGTCTATATGGCAGGCAGCAAGGGCGATGCCCAGGCGGAGATCGCCCTGCAGTATAACGACAGCTATACGGAAACCCTGGTTTCCTTTGCCAATAACATCCACACCGCCGAGGGCGGCATGCACGAGACGGGCTTTAAGACGGCCCTGACCCGTGTGATGAATGCCTACGGCATGAAGACCGGCATCATCAAGACCGATGCGGACAAGGTCAGCGGCGAGGACTGCCGTGAGGGCCTCACCGCCGTGATCTCCGTAAAGCTGACGGAGGCACAGTTTGAGGGCCAGACCAAGACCAAGCTGGGCAATGCCTATATGCGTACCTTGGTGGACTCCGTGGTCAATGAGCAGCTGACGGTTTACTTTGAAGAGCATCCCATGGTGGCACGGATCATCCTGGAGAAGGCTATGACCGCCAACCGGGCCCGTGAGGCCGCCCGTAAGGCCAGGGAGAATATCCGCAGAAAGACCGCTCTGGGCGGCGCTGCCATGCCCGATAAGCTCCGGGACTGCAACGAGACCGATCCCTCCCTCACCGAGATCTACATCGTCGAGGGTGACTCCGCCGGCGGCTCTGCCACCCAGGGTCGAGACTCCCGGTTCCAGGCCATCCTGCCCCTGTGGGGAAAGATGCTCAATGTGGAGAAGGTCCGTGAGGACAAGGTCATCGGCAACGACAAGCTGCAGCCCGTGATCACCGCCTTGGGCGCAGGCATCGGCGAGGAATTCAATCTGGAGAAGCTTCGCTACCACAAGATCGTCATCATGGCCGATGCCGACGTGGACGGCAGCCACATCCGCACCCTGCTTCTGACCTTCTTCTTCCGCTATATGCGCCCCCTGATCGAGCAGGGCTATGTGTACTCCGCCATTCCGCCCCTTTACAAGCTGACCCGTGGCAAGACCACCCGTGTGGCCTTCTCTGATGAAGAACGGGATCAGGTCTCTCTGGAGATGCGTGCGGATAACCCCAACGCCAAGGTGGAGATCAACCGCTTCAAGGGTCTGGGCGAGATGAACCCCACAGAGCTGTGGGAGACCACCATGGATCCGGAGACGCGCACCCTGAAGCAGATCCGCCTGGAGGATGCCGTCAAGGCCGACCAGATCTTCACCCTCCTCATGGGCGAAAAGGTAGAGCCCAGAAAGGAATTCATCGAGCAAAACGCCCGCTACGTCCAGAATTTGGATTATTAATCCAAACTACGGTATGGGCAGGATATATCCTGCCCGTAACGAGGTAGGTTTGATACAGAATGGTGAAAAAGAAGTACAAAGGAGAAGCTTTGTACAGACCACCCCCCTTTGAAGGGGGGACACAGGGGGGTTGATGGCAGTATGACATACAAATACCTTCCCAGAAATCGGTCACTCCGTCCTCTTGCTGCAAAACTGCGTGCGGAAGCCACGAAAGAAGAACGGATTTTATGGAAATCCTATCTTTCAAACTATCCCGTTCGATTTTATCGACAGCGGATTATTGGATCTTATATTGTAGATTTTTACTGTCATCAGGCAAAACTGGTGATCGAATTGGATGTCTCGCAGCACTATTTGGAGGAAAATCGCCCAAAAGAGGAAGAGAGAAATCATTACCTGAGATCCTTAGGTCTATATGTTCTGCGATTTTCCAATTTAGATATTTTACAAAATTTAGCGGGTGTCTGTAATGAGATAGACCGTGTAGTTGCAGAACGGACGAAAAGCCCTTAGCTCCCACAACAAAGGGAAAAGCAACCCCCCTGTCCCCCCTTCAAAGGGGGGAACAATCGGAGGAAGCTGCTGATTAGAATCAATACAAGGAGGAACCACCTTGGCACATAAGAAAGATTACAAGCCCGAGGATATTCGTTATCCCGATCAGGCCATCGTTACCTCGGAGCTTGTCCACGAAATGAAAACCAGCTACATGGAATACGCCATGTCGGTCATCGTGGGCAGAGCCCTGCCCGATGTCCGTGACGGCCTGAAGCCCGTCCACCGGCGCATCCTGTATGCAATGTATGAGGATAACCTCACCGCCGATAAGCCCTTTAAGAAGTCCGCCACCTGCGTGGGTGACGTGCTGGGCCGTTACCATCCCCATGGTGACGCCTCGGTTTACGATGCTCTGGTACGTCTGGCCCAGGACTTCTCCATGCGCTATATGCTGGTGGATGGCCACGGCAACTTCGGCTCTGTGGATGGCGACCCCCCTGCAGCCTACCGTTATACGGAGGCCCGTCTGTCCAGGATCTCCAACGAAATGCTCCGGGATCTGGAAAAGGAGACCGTGGACTGGGATCCCAACTTTGACGAGAGCCGCAAAGAGCCCCGGGTGCTGCCCAGCCGTTTCCCCAACCTGCTGGTCAACGGCTCCTCCGGTATCGCCGTGGGTATGGCCACCAATATTCCGCCCCATAACCTCACCGAGGTCATCAATGCCTGCCTCTGCGTGCTGGATAACCCCGAGGCCACGGTTTTTGACCTGATGGAGCACGTCACGGGCCCCGATTTTCCCACCAAGGGCCTGATCATGGGCCGCAGCGGCATCCGCAGCGCCTATGCCACCGGCAAGGGCCGCATCACCATGCGTGCCAGGACGGAGCTGGAGGAGTTCGGCCAGAACCGCCAGCGCATCATCGTCACCGAGATCCCCTACCAGGTCAATAAGCGGATGCTCATCAAGCATATGGCTGACCAGGTCAACGATAAGAAGTTAGAGGGCATCTCCGACATCCGGGACGAGTCCGACCGTAACGGTATGCGCATCGTCATTGAGCTGAAGCGTGAGGCCAATGCCCAGGTGGTGCTGAACCGCCTCTATGCCCAGACCGCCATGCAGTCCACCTTCGCCGTGAATATGCTGGCCCTGGTGAAGAATCAAAGCCAGCCCAAGGTCTTAAACCTCCGGGAGATCCTGGATGAGTACCTGGCACATCAGGAGGACGTCATCGTCCGCCGCACCCGTTATGACCTGCGTAAGGCCCAGGAGCGTGCCCATCTGCTGGAAGGCCTGATCATCGCCCAGGATAATATCGATGAGGTCATCCGCATCATCCGCAGCCGCTATGACGATGCCAGGGAGGCTCTGATGGAGCGCTTCGGCCTCAGCGAGGTTCAGGCCCAGGCCATTTTGGATATGCAGCTGAAGCGTCTGCAGGGTCTGGAAAAGGATAAGCTCCTGGTAGAATATCAGGAAATCCAGGAGAAGATCGATTACTTTAAGCGAATTCTGAGCGATAATGAGCTGGTTCGATCGATTCTGAAGGAGGAACTCACCGCCATCCGTGATAAGTACGGCGATCAGCGCAAGACCGAGATCATGGACGTGGAGGACGAGATCGATGACGAGGATCTGATCGAGGAAGAGTCCTGCTGCTACACCCTCTCGGAGGGCGGCTACATCAAGCGCCTGCCGGTGGATACCTACCGTGCCCAGCGCAGAGGCGGCAGAGGCGTTTCCGGCCAGGCATTGAAGGAAGAGGACTATATCAAGAAGCTCTTCATCGCCTCTACCCACGACTATCTGCTCTTCTTTACCAATACCGGCAGAGTCCACCGCAAGAAGGGCTACCTGATCCCCGAGGCCGGACGTACCGCCCGTGGCAGCCATATTGCAAACGTTCTGCCCATCGAGCAGGATGAGAAGGTCACCGCTATGCTCCTGACCAGGGAATTCTCCGAGGAGGAGTACATTGTCATGGTCACCCGTCAGGGTACGGTAAAGCGGATGCCCATGAGCGAGATCTATACCGCCCGTAAGGCCGGTATCCGTGTGCTCTCCCTGGAGGAGGGCGACGAGCTCATCGGCGCCTTCAAGACCTCCGGCAAGGATAATCTGATCTTAGCCACCCGTCAGGGCATGGCCATCTGCTTCAACGAGCAGGATATCCGCTGCATGGGCCGTACGGCTGTGGGTGTCCGCGGCATCAAGCTGAAGGACAACGACTGCGTGGTGGGTGCCGATGTGGCACAGGAGGGCAAGACCCTTCTGACCGTCACGGAAAATGGCTTTGGCAAGCGCACCCCCGTGGAGGAGTACCTCCGTGGCGAGGAGGTCCAGAGCCGTGGCGGAAAGGGCATGAAGAACTACCGCCTGACGGAGAAGACCGGCCTGGTGGCCGGCGCTGTGGTGGTGGACGAGGAAGATGATGTCCTGCTGATCGAGTCCGGCGGCGTGATCCTGCGTACGGCCGCCAAGGATATCAGCACCTACGGCAGAGTGACCCAGGGCGTGATCATCATGCGTGTGGCAGAGGAAAACCGTCTGATCGCTGTCAGCGCTACCATGAAAACCGAGGAGGAATAAACCATGGAAGAAAACAAAGACCTTCTGGAAGAATACGAAGAAGAAATGGAAGAAGAGGAAGTAGCAGAGCCTCTGCCCGAGGTGCTGTTCCGGGTGAAGACCGTGCTGGATATGAAGGCCCAGGCCGAGGCTACCAAGGCCGTCCGGGGCAAGCTCATTGAGCTGATCACCTGGATCTTCGTGGCCATCTGCGGCGCCTTTGCCGTGGTGATGTTCTGGCAGTATTTTACTGCTGAGGAGCCCCCAAAGTCCAACCTGATCTTTGGCGGCCTGATGCTGCTGGCCGTGCTGTTTTCCATTTATAACAAGATCTTTGGCAGCAAGCGTGCCCTGAAAAAGTGGGAGAGCAGCCTGCAGCAGAAGTTCGGCACCTCTGCCCTGCACCTGACCACGGAGTTTTACCCCAGAAGCCTGTCCCAGACCGTGGAGGAGACCGAGAACGTAATGGTAGAGGGCTACAGCGTTGTGACCAATATGAAGGAGAGCGAGAGCCTCTTCCTGCTCTATGTGGGCGCCCGCCAGTGGTACTTTATCTCCAAGACCGGCTTTGAGGTCGGCAATGCCGACAGCTTCCGTAAGTTCATTTCCGAAAAAATCGGAGGATAAATTATGGCATTTTTTCTGACGGGGAAGAGAAAAGAGAAGAAAAAGCTGGGTATTTATGTCCACATCCCCTTCTGTAAAAGTAAATGCGAATACTGCGACTTCTACTCCATCGGCGGCGGCCGGGATAAGCGGCTCACCGACGACTATCTCCAGACCCTGGCCGACCATATCAAAGAGACCGGGGCTCTGGCGCCGGACTATCGGGTGGATACGGTGTATTTCGGCGGCGGCACTCCCAGCTTCTTCGGTGCGGAGAATCTGGAGAAGATCTTAGACGAGATCCATCGCCATTTCCGCCTGACCTCCGATGCGGAGATCACCGCCGAGGCCAACCCCGACAGCGTGACCCTCTCCGGTCTGCGGAGAATGCTGCGTGCGGGCTTTAACCGCCTGAGTATCGGCGTACAATCCGATGATGACGAGATGCTGAAGAAGTTGGGAAGACCCCATAACTTCCAGCAGGCCAAGCAGGCCATGGAGCTGGCCAGAAAGGCGGGCTTTGCCAATATCTCCCTGGATCTGATGTACGGTCTGCCCAACCAGACCGTGAGCCAGTGGAAGGAGACGGTGCTGAACATCATCTCCCTGCGCCCGGAGCATATCTCCTGCTACGGCCTGAAGGTGGAGGAGAATACCCCCCTCTGGAGCTATAAGGACTGCGCCAACCTGCCCAATGACGATGCCCAGGCCCAGATGTATCTGGAGGCGGTGAAACTTCTGGAGGAGTACGGCTATGAGCAGTATGAGATCTCCAATTTTGCCAAAAAGGGCTTCCATTCCCGTCATAATATGAAATATTGGACAGGGGAGGAGTACCTGGGCTTCGGCCCCAATGCGGCTTCGGACTTTGGAGGTCGCCGCTTCACCATCATTCGGGATCTGAAGCGCTATATCTCCGGCATTGCCAACGAGCAGGCTGTTCTGGACGAGAACGAGGAGATCCCCATGCGGGAACGGGCAGGCGAGTATATCATGCTGCGCCTGCGTACCGCCCAGGGCATCTGCCGGGAGGAGTATGAGAAGCAGTACCTGCTGCCTTTCCGCCCTCTTGAGGAGGAACTGCGGCACTATGCCGACAACGGCCTTGCCAAGCAGGTAGGCAAGCGTTGGCGCCTGACCCCCAGCGGCTGGCTGCTGTCCAATCAGATCATCCTGCAGCTGCTGGAGATCCAGAGCAATGCAGGAACTTTATCCAAGAAAAATAAGGAGTAAACAGCATGTTTCAGGGTTTTTCCCCCGATACTTTCGACTTTTTATGGGGAATTCGCTTTAACAACAATCGGGACTGGTTTGCGGAGCATAAGCCCGACTATCTACGCCATCTTTACGAGCCCATGAAGGAACTGGTAAAGGAAATGGAGCCGGTGGTGGCAGAGGAAGACGGCATGAAGCTGCAGCTCTCCCGGATTTACCGGGATATGCGTATGCACCCGGAGACCTTTTATAAGGACTCTCTCTGGTTCACCCTCCGCCATCGGGACGACTATTGGCTGGAAAATCCCTGTCTCTGCTTTGAGCTGCGCCCTGAGGGCTACCGCTACGGTTTCCTCTTTGTGCGCCCCAGCCCCAGCCGTAT
>JAFQCY010000049.1 GCA_017399355.1 Oscillospiraceae bacterium | reverse complement strand
CTACGGTGGGTGGCTGGTGGTGCGGTGATGATTTGGTAGGTTCTGATGATTTGACCCTATGGGTCATGAATTGCTGCTTTGCAGCATGATTTCTCGCTGCGCTCCATGAATTGAATTGCCTCTGAATGCGCCGCAGCGCAATTCATGCAGCGCAAGCTGCAATTCATGCCCCTCAGGGCAATTCATGCCGAAGGCAATTCATGGGGCTTTCGCCCCTACGGGAAATGAAAAACTGCGCCCGTGGTTGGGCGCAGTTTTTGCTGTTGCTTAGATCTCCAGGTAGCTGTCGGAGTACAGCTCGTGGTTCTTGAAGATGTCGCAGGACTTGATGGTCTCCATGAGGCGCAGGTCGTTGGGGTTGACGATGGCGGAGGTCAGACCCTGCATCATGGCCATGGCGACCAGGGCAGAGTCCATGATGGGACGCAGTGCCTTGGGAGCGCCGTTGGAGTTGTTGGACAGGCCGCCGGTGGACTTCAGGCCCTCGTCGGAGAACAGCTTGATGGCGTTCAGAACGTCCATCTGCTTGTCCTGCATGCCCTTGACAACCAGGAACAGGGGGTCGAACCACAGGTCGGAGGCATCCATGCCCAGAGCCATGCCGCGATCCAGCATGGTGTGGCAGTGGTGCATACGCTCGTCGTTATCCTTGGCAATGCCGTCGGCAGAGCAGAGGGCGATGACGATGGCATCGTTGGCAGCGGCCAGGTCGATGTAGGAGATACGGGAGCCGGCATCGGCGGAGTTGACGATGGGCTTGCCGTTGGTGCGGTTATAGACACGGATACCGGCTTCGATGGCCTTCTTGTTGGCGGTGTCCAGAGCCAGGGGAACATTGTTGAAGTTCTCCTGCAGCAGCTTGACTGCCCAGGTCATGAGCTCGGGGCCATTGGACTCGGCGGGGCCGATGTTCACATCCAGGTAGGTAGCGCCGGCCTTGATCTGCTGGGCGGCACGCTCTAAGATGGGATCGGGATTGAAGGTTGCCATAGCCTCACGGATGACGGGGCTGATGCAGTGGATACGCTCACCGATGGTGACGAACTTCTTGGACTCGGAGTTACGCTGCTTGTAGGTAACGCCCAGATCCTTTACTACGATCTCGGGGATGACGATCTTGGAGAAGTCCAGAGGAGCATTCTCGTCCACAGCGGGCTTCTTGGCCTCTGCGGGCTTCTTGGAGGCGGCAGCGGCCTCGGCAGCCTTGAGATGCTCGCCGTCCTTCAGGTACTTGACGATCTCAACGGCCTCACGGGTACCCACGACAACATTCCACTCAGGCAGCTTGTCCTGGATCTCGCCCTTCATCACGGCGACCTTGCCGGGGATGATGAGGGTGCGGTTATTGATCTTGCCTGCGATATCGAACTCGTCGAAGAACTTCTTGATGCTGGAGGAAGAGAGCTTGCCTGCAGCCCAAGCGGTCAGGACGGACATACCGGAGGCATCGGTGATCAGCAGGTTCATGGGAACGTTGGAACGCTCCAGCTCGCCGGAGACCAGGAAGTAGGTCAGGGCGAAGTCCACAGTCAGCATGCAGGGATCGTCGGGACCGGCGCCGTTCATGGGGTAGATGCCGGGGGCGACCTTCATGGGCTTCTGAGGATCGGTGTAGATGTTCTGGCGCAGGCCGTACAGAGGCAGAGCCTCGGCATAGGTCATCTTCTCCATGACGATGATGGAGCCGTACTTCAGGGTGAAGAGGGAGGCCAGAGCGGTTTGCAGATGGATATCGCCCTTGGCGATGCGGCTGACATTGACAATGGAGGGATAGCCGAAGGTGCGGTCGCCATCCTTCAGAGCGGTGCGGCGAACCAGAACGGTATTGGCCATGGTCTCCTTGATGGTGGTGCCGGTGACGTCCAGGATCAGGTTCTTATTACCGGCGGCTTCCAGCTTGGCCACGGTGTCGTGGAGCTCGGAGAGGTTTGCACCCTTAACGCCCAGGACAACGCCGGCATCAAGTGCGATGGCGCTCATCTCGGCATAGTTCTCAGCGTTGGCACCATTGAGGATGGGCTTGGCATCCTTGCACAGGGCCAGGGCCTTCCTGGCGCAGTCGGCGCACTCGCAGTCCAGGATCAGGGTACGGCCGGTGGCCATAGCCTTCTTGACCAGGTCTTCCCACTTGTTGGCGGAGTCCTTGTGGCAGTGCACCAGGACGAACTCTACGTACTCTCTCTCGCCGATACGCTCGTAGTCCACCTTGAGCATATCTGCCAGCTTCTGATCGGCCACCTCTTCGGGCATACCGGTGCAGACGGAAATGGCAAAACGGTTACGGGAGACCAGGGTCTTCTCGTGACGGAACAGAACGGTCTCGCCGCCCAGCTTGATGTCGTCACCGACGGTGATGGTCTTCATGGGAGGTGCAGTGGCCTCAGACAGCTTTGCAATTGCGTCCTGGGAGAAATAGGGACACTTGCTCAGCTCAACGGCGCCCTGAGCTACCTTCATGCAGAATGCCATACAGGTGGGGCTGCCGCACTCTTTACAGTTCTTCTTGGGGGACAGCTTGAAAATATCTAAGCCTTTCAGTGCCATTTTTTAGTTCCTCCTTCCCATTAAACCAGAGCGGCGATCATATCGGCAATGGCCTTGACCGCTGCGGGATGGCGCATGATCACTGCATCGGAGCCGCCTGCCAGGCAAGCTGCGGCAGTAGCGATCTCCATTTCGATGCCACGCTCTTCGGCATTGCCCCACTCGGGAACATCGGCCTCGGAAGCCATGGATTCCTTGACGCTCCAGGTCTCGGGGGAGACGGGGGTGATGATGGGCATCTGGAGCTGATCGTCGGACTGAGCCAGGGCGGCGGCACGGATGCGGTCCAGAGTGGAGGCCACATACTCATAGCCGTAACCGGCAGCGGCAGAACCGGCATTCATGACGATGGAGTCGGAGCCAACACCCAGCTGACCTAAGAGCACGTTCAGCTGCTTTGCCAGGTTGATGTCAACGGCGGACTCTGCGCCCACCTTCTGGCCGTAAGCCATAACAGCGGAAGCGCCTACGTTCTTGTAGTTCTCTTCGCGGGCGGAGAGGACCAGGATGTTCTTACCCTGGAGCGCCTCGCAGACCTTACCCAGGAGCTCGGCGTCCTTCTCTACGTGCTTGCAGCCCATGACCACCAGAGGCAGGTCAGTGGCTTCGGCAACGGCCTTGGCGATGGCAACGCACTCTTCGGTGGACTTGTTCTCGCCGTTGGGGTCAGCGCCTTCCATATGCAGGCAGATGAAATCGGCACCGGGCATGGTGGCGGCACGGGCAGCCATCTCAGCGGGGGTGCTGCAGCCGGCGTAGAATTCCTTCAGGCCGGGCTGGGTGTAGGCTTCCAGGCCGGCATCGGTGATCTCAATGCCGATCTTGGGAGCGTTTTCGATGGGGGCATCGAAAGAGTAGAAGGGCAGGACGTTCACACCGCCGAGCTTGACGGCCTTCTCGCCGGTACCGATGGTAACGGTAGCGATGGACGAGGAGAACGCCTGGGTCTTTGCTTCAAAAGCCATGTTGTTGATTCCTCCTAAATATATATATTAATTATTTTTTACGAACAAGGTTACAGGCCAAGCGTCTGCATCAATTGGTGCAGCGCCTGCTTCATGGGGCTGGAGTCGGGGAGCTTGGAGCTGGGCTTGCCATCGCAATCGGCCTCAAAGACCGCCTCATCCTGGGGCAGAACGCCCAGCAGGTGCAGGCCCTGCTTTTCGATCTCTTCCTTTACGCCCTCGTTGAGCACGCCGCCGGGGGCACGGTTGACAATGAGGCCCATCCTGGCGGGGTTCAGGTTCAGATCCTTCACCATCCCGGCAATGCGGCCCACGGCCTGGATGCCACGGCGGGAGCAGTCGGAGACCAGCAGCAAGGTGTCCACATGAGGGAGCGTGCCACGGGCGATATGCTCCATACCGGCCTCGTTGTCGATGACGGTGTATTGGTAAGAGCCGACGTATTTATCCACCTGGGTCTTGAGGATGCCATTGACGTAGCAATAGCAGCCCTTGCCCTGGGTGCGGCCCATGACCAGCATATCAAAATCGTCCTCTTCCACCAGGGCGGCATTGAAGCGCACCTGGGCATAATCGGCCTTGGTCATGCCACGGGGGATCACATTGCCCCGCAGCTCTGCCTGGGCGATCTCCTCACGGACAGCGCCGAGGGTGGTCTCCACCTCCACGCCGAGGACTTCGTTCAGATTGGAATTAGCATCGGCATCCACCACCAAAAGAGGGGTCTTGCCCGCCTTGATCAGGTAATCGATCATCATGCCGCAGACGGTGGTCTTGCCCACGCCGCCCTTACCGGCAACCGCAATGGTATGGTTCATAGGAAATCTCCTTTTGCAAGCGCTTACAGCTGCACATTTCGATACTAATTTATCATATCATACCACAAGTAAAAATGCAAGCCGTAATCGGCAGAAAAATATGGAATTCGGGGGAGCTTGCAGGAGAAACGGCCGGGCTGACGAACCCTTGGCTTGGCAGAGCCCCGGGCGACTCCTTGTCTCCCGGGGCTCTGTGCGGCACGATTCTCTTAAGGGACTCAGGGCGCATGGTTCTCCCCTTTTGGGGCTTTGCGCCCATGGATCAGGGCGCAGGTCAGGGTGGTCAGGGGGACGGCCAGGATCACACCGATGCCGCTGGAGACGGAGCTGATGATCTCGATGCCCAGGAAGCTGGAGGCCATATACTGGTGCCAGCTGAGGTTCAGGGAGTAGAGGTAGAGGATCAGCACGGTGCTGCTGCCCAGGATGGCTAAGATCAGGGTGTTGGTCATGGTGCCCACCATATCCCGGCCAATATTCATGCCGGATTTCCAGAGCGCCTTGGTGCCAAGGCCGGGGTCTACGGCCTTCAGCTCGCTGAGGGCAGAGGCGATGGACATGGCCACGTCCATGACAGCGCCCAAAGAGGAGATGATCACACCGGCCACCAGCAGCCCACGGATACCCACGGGAGTGCCGGTCTGACGCAGCTGCAGCAGGGCCTCGGCATCATCGGCACGGAGGCCGTCCAGATGCAGGAGCTTCTGGGCCAGGATGCCGAAGAGCATGGCAAAGGCCATACCGGCTACCGTGCCCAGGCAGGCGCAGCCCACCTTTTTACTGCAGCCCCCCAAGATCACGAAGCAGGCCACCGCCACCATGGAGCAGAGGAGGAAGGCCGTGGGGATGGGAGGCCAGCCCTTTAAGAGCAGGGGCAGGAAGACGAAAAGGAGCATCACAACCGTCAGGATCAGGCCCAGGATGGACTTTGCGCCGGTCTTGCCCCCCACCAGCACCGCCGCCAGGACGAAAAGGCCCAGGATCAGGAACACCATGGGGCTGCGGTTATACTCATAGACCGTGGCGGTGACCTCCCCGGAGGCATAGGTATTGATGACCAAAACTACGCTCTGCCCCACCCGGGCAGGCTCGGCATACATGGGGCCCACGGCATTGAGAGCCAGGAGGGTCTTGCCCCGGTACTGGCCGGAGGTGATCTCCACCAAAAGCTGCTGCTCGCCCCGGCAGGCATTCTCTGCCACGGGATCCGGCTCGCAGCTGTCTGTGAGGATCTGCAGCACGGTGCCCTTCTCGTACTCGGCATAGTCCGTGGAGGTAAAGGGGATCTCCTCCACCCCGGAATTGGCATAGAAATACAGCCCGGCGAAGCTGCCCAGAAGCAGAGCCAGGGCCAGAACGGTCAATAGGATCCGCTTCCCGGAAAGAGGAGCGGTTTTTTTCTGTTTCATAGGAACCTCCCGGGGATTTGATAAGCATAGCATAGCAGTCCAGGCTGCCTGTGTCAAGGAAAAAAGTGGGCCATAGATCAGCGCAGCGCTGGGGCCGGGATCTGGGATCCATGGGCCGTTAAAGGGGAATTTGCCGAACAGTTTGCAGCAGCCTAAGCCTCCCTTGTTAAAGGGGGTCTTTGGTGCGGCAAACAGACCGAGAAACATTGATTTGATGGTAGTGCCAACAGCAACCCCCTGTGTCCCCCTTCAAAGGGGGAGGTCGTTAATTGGATGTGCGGCAAACAGACCGAGAAACATCTTTTGACGGCAGTGCCACGGGGTTGGTTGGGGCTACGGTGGTGATTTGACGGGCATGGATGAATTGACCCTTCGGGTCATGAATTGCTGCTTTGCAGCATGATTTCTCGCTTCGCTCCATGAATTGAATTGCCTCCCCATGCGCCGCAGCGCAATTCATGCAGCCCCAGGCTGCAATTCATGCCCGTCAGGGCAATTCATGCCGTCAGGCAATTCATGGCGAAGCCAATTTATGGGGCTGCGGGCCGGTGCTTTGGAAGCACCGGCCCGGGTTGGGAGTTATTGAGATTCCAGGTAGCGCATGAGGATGGCGGCGACCTGGGCACGGGTGGCGCTGGCCAGAGGTGCCAGGTAGGTGACATCGCCCTCCTTGTTGCCGTTGATCAGACCCTCGGCAACGGCCCAGGACAGCGCCTCGGCGGCGTAGGGGCTGATGCTGTCGGCATCGGGGAAGCCGGTCAGGTCTGCCGTGGCGCTGACATCCTCGCCTGCGACCTTGGCATAGCGGTACAGAATGGCGGCCAGCTGTTCACGGGTGATCTTGCCCTCGGGGTCGAAGCGGTTCTCACCAATGCCGTTGACCACACCG
>JAFQCY010000004.1 GCA_017399355.1 Oscillospiraceae bacterium | reverse complement strand
GTGCAAGGAGATCACCGCCCGTCTGCTGGAGGTCATGGAGTCCAAGGACTACGACTTCATCCGCTGCAACTTCCCCAACGGCGACATGGTGGGGCGCACCGGTGTCATGGAAGCAGTCGTCAGCTCCATGGAGTCCCTGGATGCCTGCCTGGCTGAGATCGAAGCCGCTGCCAAGCGCCTGGGTTACACCCTGCTCATCACCGCTGACCACGGCAACGCCGACCAGATGACCGAGACCAAGAAGGGCAAGACCTCCATCCGCACCGCCCACAGCCTGAATCCCGTTCCCTTTATCGTCTGCGACGCCACCGAGACCTACACCCTGAAGGACGGCGCTTACGGCCTGGCTAATGTGGCCCCCACCATAGCGACCCTGCTCCAGATCCCCGCCCCCGACTGCTGGGAAGCCAGCATGATCTGAAAGGAGGACATTTCCCTATGATCCGCAGAGAAAACGAACTTGGCAGCATCAATGTTTCCAACAGTGTCTATACCAAGATCGCCGGCAACGCAGCCACCAACTGCTTCGGTGTCAAGGGCATGGCCATGCGCTCCATGGTGGACGGTCTGGTTCACCTGCTGCGCAAGGAATCCATGTCCAAGGGCGTACTGGTCAACTGCAACGAGGACGGCACCATCTCCATCGATCTGCACATCATGATCGATCACGGTGTCAATATCCCCGCTCTGGGCGACTCCATTATGTCCAGCGTTCGCTATATGGTCTCTCAGCAGACCGATACCGAGGTCAAAGAGGTCAATGTATTCATTGACTCTATGGTTCTCGACTGAGAGGAAGGTGCAATTCATTGAGATATACCATCGACGGCCTTGCGCTGCAAAAAATGCTCCTGGGCGCTGCCGCCATGATCGACAAGAACAAGCAGGCCCTCAATGACCTGAACGTGTTCCCTGTCCCCGATGGCGACACGGGCACCAATATGTCCATGACCATGAATGCCGCCGCCACCGAGCTGAGGAAGCTGACCAACCCCAGCCTGACCAAGGCCGCAGATACCGCTGCTTCTGCCATGCTCCGTGGTGCCAGAGGTAACTCCGGCGTGATCCTGTCCCTGCTGCTGCGTGGCTTTGCCAAGCGGCTGAAGGGCATGGAGGAGTGCGACGGCGTGACCTTTGCCGAGGCCCTGACCTCCGGCGTGGAGGCTGCCTACAAGGCCGTTATGAAGCCCGCTGAGGGCACCATCCTTACGGTCTCCCGTCTCAGCGCCGCCAAGGCCGTGAAGGAGAGCGCCAAGGAGAACTGCGTAGAGACCGTCCTCACCGCAGCCATCGCCCGTGCCGAGAAGACTCTGGCCCAGACCCAGTTCCAGAACCCTGTTCTGGAGAAGGCCGGTGTGGTGGATGCAGGCGGCAAGGGCTGGGTCTTTGCCCTGCAGGCCATGCTCATCGTCCTCCAGGGCGGCGAGATCGACTACAGCCCCGAGGCTGAAGTGGCTCCCCAGAAGGAGCAGGCGGATTTCTCCGATTTTGATACCGAGAACATCACCTTCCAGTACTGCACCGAGTTCATCATCTCCCGTGAGAATGACCGGGATCCCGAGGAGCTGCGCAGCTTCCTCAGCGGCCTGGGCGACAGCCTGGTGCTGGTGGATGACGACGAGATCATCAAGGTCCATGTCCACACCAATCACCCCGGCACCGCTCTGGAGGAAGCCCTGAAGTACGGCTCCTTCGTTACCACCAAGATCGAGAACATGAAGCTGCAGCACTCCGAGAAGGTCATGGGCGAGACCTCCGAGCCTGCCAAGGCTGAAGAGCCCAAGATCGCCGCTCCCTAGAAGAAGTACGGCATCGTGTCCGTCTGCGCCGGTGAGGGCCTTGCCAGCGTGTTCAGCGAGCTGGGCGCCGACCAGATCATCCACGGTGGCCAGACCATGAACCCCTCCACCCAGGATATCCTGGAGAAGATCAACCTGACCCCCGCAGAGATCGTCTTCGTCTTCCCCAACAATAAGAACATCATCATGGCTGCAGAGCAGACCGTAGAGCTGACGGAGAAGAAGGTCGTGGTCGTCCCCTCCAAGACCATCCCCCAGGGCATTGCCGCCATGCTGCTCTTTGACCCCGAGCTGGAGGAGCAGGAGCTGGTGGACACCATGACCGAAGTTATGGCCGGCGTGACCACCATGCAGATCACCTATGCCGCCCGTGATTCCGATTTCGATGGCCATGACATCCATGCCGGTGAGTACCTGGCCCTGTATGGCGGTGCCCTCTTCGGCAGCAACACCGATGTAGACACCCTGCTCAAGGGTATGGCGCAGAAGGTCTGCGAGGATGGCAAGGAATTCATCACCCTGTACTATGGCGAGAACATCACCGAAGACCAGGCCAACGCAGCCGCAGCCCTCTTCTCTGAGGTCTGCCCCGATGCCGAGGTCAATGTGATCAACGGCGGCCAGCCTGTGTACTACTACCTGATCTCCGCTGAATAAGTCCTGTTTTGATACGGACAAAAAGACACCACCCGAAAGGATTTCGGATGGTGTCTTTTCTTTGTCCTGGGAGGATCGGCAGATCAGTATTCGCCGAACATATCGTAGTAATAGTCGCCGGCGGGGAAATTATCCTGATAGAAGGCATCGTCGATCCGATCCAGCTTCACGGAGATCACATATTCCTCGCCCTCGAAGCTGACCACCAGGAGGGTCATGGCGCCGCCGTACTCCTTACCATTGTACTCGGCGGTGAAGTCCACGGTGTAGAAGCAGCCGGATTCAATGATGGTCTGGATGCCGTAGTCCCGGTTCAGCTCGCTGGCATAGTATTCCATGCCGTCACGGAGCAGAGCGCTCTCTGCAGAGATGGTGGCCGTGCAATCCTCAAAGCGGATGTCATTGACACCATAGCGATTGACGAACTCCGTCTCCATATTCTCGTGGACACAGTTGCGGATCTCATCCTGGTCACAGATCAGCACCGCCTTTGTAAAGCGGACAGGCAGGGGATCATCCTTGCTGATGATATCATTGCCGCCGCCCAGGGCCAGCACCAGCACCACAGCCACAATGGCCAGAGCCAGGACGATCAGGATCGCAGGGATCAGCAGAGATTTTTTCGACATGGTAGTATTCTCCTTTTCTCTATGGTCACAGGGTCTTGGTCTGCTCCTCGCTGTGCAGCAGACCTGCGCAGATCATCATACCGGCCACAATGAAGAACAGGGCCATCATATAGGGCTCTTCCCACATACTCTCAAAAATGCTCTGGATGAGAATGCCCAGCAGACCGGCCAGCATACCGGCACAGAGGGGCTTATAGGGGGTCTTGGCAGTACGGGCAATGGTTTTGCCCCCGTGGAACAGCAGGCCGGCCAGGGAGGTGAGCAGACAGCTCAGGCCAACGATGCCATTTTCTGCCAGGGTCTTGACGTAGTAATTATCCACATACATATACTCATAGTTGCGGATGGGGTTCTGCACCGCCACGGCGCCGCCATAGATACCATAGCCCAGGCCCAGAGTCCAGGCATCCTCCTGGTTCAGGTACTGGAAGGCCATGCTCCAGCGCTTTGCCCGTCCGCCGATCTGGTTGGACTGGGCGAATTCCTCTGTAAAGAGGTAGCCGATACGGCTGCGGACAAAGGGCAGCAGGCAGGATACCAGACCGGCAGCCAGCAGCATACCGAAGAGCTTCCGATCCACGATCAGGGCAAAGAACACCGCCGCAACCGCCAGAGACACCCAGGAGCCACGGGACATGGTAAACAGGCAGCCCAGGCACATACAGATCCCGGCGACCCAATAGAACAGCTTCTGGCCGGGCTCTTCGACCGCATAGGCCATGCCGATGGCCATAGGCGCAAACATCACCATATAGCCGCCCATAATATTGGGATTGCTGAAGATGGAGAATACACGGGTACGGACGGACTGCTCCGCCTGGTCGGTCCAATGCTCCGGAATCTCCACACCCACAATGAACTGGAGAATGCCATGCAGGGCAATGGCAAAGGCGATGAGCAGCATGACCCGGTACATCATCATCAGGTCGGCCCGATCCCGGATCAGGCGCACGATGACGAAGAAGAGCAGAATGTACTGCATACTGGCCCGCAGGCCGGTGATATTCACGCTGAGCACCGAGGTGGTATAGATCAGCAGCACAATACCCGCCAGCAGGTAGAAGGCCAGGAAGAGATCCACCGCATTGGCCCGGCTATTCAGCCGCCGGTCGCCATCCACACGGCGCACAAAGACCCAGAGGAAGCTGAAGAGGATCAGCAGCTCATCCCAAACCGAGGCGATGGCCGTAAGCTGGAAGACATCACGGAGCAGGTAGTCAATGGGGGCATAGGCCGCAGAGACAAAGAGCAGCACACCCGTAACGCCCCGGGAGAACAGCTTGCTGAGGAAATAGCTCTTTTTCAGCCAGGCATAGAGGCTGCGGAGCATGCCCAGAAACCAGCTCTCCTCCAGCAGATGCCTCCCCCTGCGAAGGCGCAGGTTCAGCCTGTCCAGCGTTCTCTTATAGCCGGAGCGCTCCACCTTGGAGGGGCTGCACAGCAGGCGACTTAGCAATCCATAGGTAGCGGATTCCCGCCACAGCCGCCCCAGGAAGGCGAAGAACCGCCCGAAGGGGCTGCGGGAAAGCCAGCTGAGGAATGCCACGCACAGCTGCCAGCACAGACTATCTTTGATCAGCGCAATCATTGCAGAGGCTCCAGACTGTAGACCACGCCGGTGATCTCAATTTCCGTACTCTTGCAGATGAATTCCTTGCCGATGCGGATATCCTGCCAGCTGACGGAGTAAACGTCCACACCATAGACCTCAGCAAGGGCCTCGATGGTCAGGTACAGATCGACCTGGTCACCGTTTTCCTCGGTATACCAGTCTACAAAGAATCCGTCATACAGGGAATTGGCATAATAAAGCCGGGTACGCTCTACGATCTTGCCATCCAGCACACGGGGCTCTCCTTCCAGAGAGTCCATGATCTGCTTGGCGATTGCGGGAGAGACATCCTCGCACAGCACGGTAAAGCGGATATTGGGTGCAGGGATCTCCTCCACCTCGCTCTCCGGGGGAACATCAGGCTCCACTCCCTGATCCGAGAAAAGCGGACCGAGGAACTTAATCGCAACAAAAATCAGGGCAGCCAGCAAGACCAGAATGATCAGAATATCCACGATATTCAGCTTGCCGCCTTTTCCAAATAATTTCATGTTTGCCTCCTTACAAAAACGAACTGATTCTTGCAAAATTATGCTTTTTATATTATAATTACGCCATCTATAAAAATCAAGGGTAATTTTAGTTGAGGGACAGCTTATGAAAATTTTACATTTAATTTCCGGCGGCGATGTGGGCGGTGCCAAGACCCATGTGCTGAGCCTCCTGTCCGCCCTGAACCGCAGCGAGACGGTACACCTGATCTGCTTTATGGAGGGCGAGTTTGCCGCTGATGCAAGGCTTCTGGGGATCCCCACCACCATCGTCACAGGCAATCCCCTGAAGAGCCGCCAGCGCATCCTGGCCATGATCCGCCACGATGGCTACCAGATCATCCATTGCCACGGCGCCAAGGCCAATATGCTGGGCGCACTGCTGAGGAAGAAGGCCGGGATCCCCGTGGTCTCTACCGTCCACAGCGACTACCGTCTGGACTATATGGGCCGCCCTCTGGCCGCCCTGACCTATGGCAATATCAACAAGCTGGCTCTGCGGCGCTTTGATGCCTGGGTGGGCGTGTCTCACGGCATGACGGAGCTGCTCACCTCCCGGGGCTTTGATCCCCAGCGGCTGTACCCCCTGTATAACGGTGTGGATTTCTCCAACATCCCCCCGGTAAAGGATCGGGCGGAGTATCTGCGCAGTCTGGGCCTGGAGCTGCAGGAGGATACGGTAGTCTACGGCATCGCCGCCCGGATCAACCCCGTCAAGGACATGGAGACCCTGGTGCGTGCCTTCGCCGCTGCAGTGCAGGAATGCCCCAATATCCGCCTGGTCATCGCCGGTGAGGGCGAGCAGGAGGCCATGATCCGCAGCCTTGCCGCCGAGCTCTGCCCGGAGAAGACCGTGTTCTTCGCAGGCTGGGTCAAGGATATGTACAGCTTCTACCATGCCCTGGATGTGAATCTGCTGACCTCCCTGTCCGAGACCTTCCCCTACGCCCTGACCGAGGGCTCCCGGATGGGCTGCGCCACCATCTCCTCCCGGGTAGGCGGTGTGCCCTACCTGATCGATGACGGCATCAACGGCTTCCTCTTTGAGCCCCGGGATGCCAGCGCCCTTTCGGGATATATGGTGCAGCTGGCCAAGGATCCCGACCTGCGGAAGCAGATGGGCGAAGGTCTGCGGGAGAAGACCCGCCGGGAATTCTCCCTGGAGGCCATGGTAGAGAAGCAAAAGCAGATCTATGCCGCCATTCTGCGGCGCACCCAGCGCCTGAAGCTGGAGCGGGACGGTGTGGTGATCTGCGGTGCCTACGGCCGGGGGAACTGCGGCGACAATGCCATCCTCAATGCCATGGTGCAGCAGCTGCGCCGGATCGATCCGGATCTGCCCATCACCGCCCTGAGCCGCAAGCCATCGAGAACCACACAGATCACCGGTGTCAATTCTCTGTATACCTTTCATATTTTCCGCATCGGCCGTCTGCTGCGGCGGAGCAAGCTCTATATCAGCGGCGGCGGCACCCTGATGCAGGATGTCACCAGCACCCGCAGCCTGCTCTACTACCTCTTCAGCATCCGGCAGGCAGCCAGAAAGGGCTGCCGGGTGATGCTCTACGGCTGCGGTGTGGGCCCCATCTCCAAAGCACGCAACCGAAAGCGCACCGCCAAAACCCTCGACCGCCATGCCCAGATCATCAGTGTCCGGGATCAATACTCCCTGGAATTCCTCCGGGAGCTGCAGGTCACCAAGCCCCGGATCTGCCTGACCGCTGACCCTGCCCTGCTGATGGAGGCCCCCGGCAATGGGCCCACCCAGACCTATCTGCGGCAGAGCGGCATACAGCCCGGCAAGCACTATGCCATGTTTGCCCTGCGGCCCTGGGCAGGCTTTGATAAGAAGCAGGAGATCCTGGCTGCCGCCTGCGACTATGTGTACGAGACCTACGGCCTGATCCCCCTGCTCTATGCCATGGAGCCCCGAAAGGACGAGGCCGCCAATGCCGCCGTGGCGCAAAAGCTGCACTGCCCCCATATCCTGCTCAATGCCGGCAGAGACGGGCGGCAGGCGCTGGCCCTGGTGAAGCAGATGGACGTGGTGGTCTCCATGCGCCTGCACAGCCTGATCTTCGCCGCCGGGCAGAATGTGCCCGTTGTGGGTGTGGTCTACGATCCCAAGGTCAGCGGCTTCCTGGACTACCTGGGCCAGGAACTGTACCTGCCCCTGGAGGAGCTCAGCCTCGCCGAGCTGAAAACGCTGATCGACCGTGCCCTCACCCGGGAGTCTGCGGACGAAGCCGCCGTAGCCCGTCTGCGGAAGCTGGCAGAGGAGAATCCCAAGCTGGCCCGGGAGCTGCTGGAGCGCTGAGCCAAGGAGCTACTCTCCAACCCTATAACAAGAAGCCGGAGCAAAACAAACTGTTTCGCTCCGGCAACTTTTTATGGATTCTCTGTGGTAGGGATCGTGCCATGCTCCTTTTCGAAAGCTGCAATGCGCTGCTTGATCATCTGCTCCAGCTCCCGATTTTTGGTACGTCCCTCATACTCTGCGATATAGCCCAGTTTTTCCAAAAGCTCCGGACTGGTGCGCAGGGTATAGCGGCTTTTGTCATCCTTCATGCGATTTCCTCCATGACGAAGTATTGACAAAATTTTAACGTCATTTAATAATAGTTTGTAAGAATGACGCAATAATGACGCATATGGAGGTAAATTATGACAGAATATCAAAGGCCTTATTCTATTTTATTTCAAGGGATCACCCGTGCTTTGCAGGAGCTGCAGCAGCAGAATTACGGACTTGCTGCGGACATCCTGATCCGGGCGCAGCAGGAGGCGGAGGAGGCCTTTTTGAATTGGGCAGAAGTCCAATCAGAATAAGAACATGCCGGAGCAAAACAAAAGTCTTGCTCCGGCCTCTTTCTATCCTCTGTCCGCCGATTCGGGATATGGCTCTTTCCGGTCTGTCCTGCCCAGGAGATAGTCGATACTGGTATGATAGAACTCTGCCAGGCGGATCAGCGTTTCCGTCGGAATATCCCGCTTGCCGGTTTCGTAATTGGAATAGCAAACCTGGGTACACTGCAGCAGCTGGGCCAGGTCTTTTTGCAGCAGATCGTGGTCCTCCCGCAGATCCCGAATACGTCGATACATTTTGTGTCCTCCTGTCTAAGTGTGGGCACAAAACAGTATAAATAAAACATTTCGTTTTCTTTACAGATATAACAAATTGTTATATAATAGGCTCAGATCCAAGGAAAGGAGCATAACGATGTCAGAGTATGAGAAGTCCTATCGAATCCTGTTCTCCGGCATAATGGATGCGCTGGAGCAGCTTCAACGGCAGAATTACGGACTTGCTGCGGACATCCTGATCCGGGCGCAGCAGGAGGCGGAGGAGGCCTTTTTGAATTGGGCAGAAGCCCCGGCAGACAAAACAATTGGCGGCTCTCGGTGAGCCGCCAATTGTTTATTCGGAGAATAATCCCATTTCGATTTTTAAGTACAGAATCCTGAGAACGCTTTCGTTGATGCGCTCCTCTGTGAGGCTGCCGCTTTCCACGGCGGCCACCAGAGCCTCCAAGGTCTCGGTGGGATCGGCAGGCTGCAGCAGCAGGTCGCAACCGGCCTGCACCGCCAGCACAGCGGCCTCGGCATCCTCATAGTAATTGCTGATGGCATCCTTATCCAGGGCATCCGTCAGGATCAGGCCGTCATAGCCCAGCTCAGATCGCAGCAGATCCGTCACGATCACCGGGGAGAGGGAGCAGGGGGTATCATCTCCCACCACATTGGGCAGGCTCATATGAGAGACGATGATCATTTCCGCACCGGCCTCAATACCGGCGACATAGGGCAGCAGCTCCGTCTGGCGAAGCTCCTCCAGGCTGCGCTGGGAGATGGCCTGGCCGTAACGGCTGTCTCCGTCACCGGAGGCAAGGCCGGGGAAATACTTCATGCAGGCGGTAACGCCGCCCTCCTGCAGAGACTGCAGCATGGTCACAGTCAGCTGGGCCGTCATGGCAGCATCGGGGCCAAAGGAGCGGCTGCCGATCTCCGTATCGTAGGGATCCGTCAGCACATCGGCCACGGGAGCCAGGTTCACATTGATGCCCAGGGAGCGAAGATCCTCCGCCATCTCCAGGCCGATCTCGCTGATGCGCTGCACATTCTCCTCTTCGCCATAGACAGACATGGTGCTATAGTAAGAAGTTACACCGATGGAGGTCAGGGGGGCCACATTGCCGCCCTCCTCTGCCACAGCGATCAAAAGGGGAATCGTGCTGTAGTCCTGGGAATTGGCAATCATAGCCGTCAGCTGATTGACGGACTGGATATTCTGAGACTCATAGAGGATGCCGCCCGCCGGGCAGGACTCCAGGGCAGTACGGGTACCCTCAGCGGCCTGGCCGGAACCATAGATCCCCGTAAGGCTATCGGGGGTAACCAGGAGCATCTGCCCCAGCTTCTCCTCCAGGCTCATCTCAGCCAGAAGCAGCTCTGCCTTCTCCAGGACGGGATCGGGCGGCTCCGTGGGCTCTGTAGAGGGCTCGGTAGTAGGTGCTTCTGTGGTAGGCTCCGTGGAAGGCTCGGTGACCGGAGGAAGCGTAGTCGACGGGGTCAGGGTGATGCCGCTGCGGACAGAGGCCGCCAGATTGCCCTGGCGCAGCACCGCCAGCACTACGAGTCCTACCGCAAGGATCACAATGGCCAGCAGAATGCGGAAAGCCCACTTCCCCACTTTCAGGCTCTTTCTTTTTTTGTTCTGATTGGGCTGATTATTCATAGCTGCCCTCCTGATTTTTTACAGTTCTTCTATTGTATCCGAAAGCGGACAAAAATACAAGTACATCCCGGGCTGTTTTTTTGAAAAATATGCTGATTCTTGACTTTTTTGCAAAAGCAAGATATACTATATATAGTGGAATACTATGGATATTTTTACACAAAATGTATGAGGGATACTATGGCAAAGAAACAAACTTACGGCAACGAGAGCATTACCTCCTTAAAGGGCGCTGACCGTGTGCGCAAGCGCCCGGCGGTCATCTTCGGCTCTGACGATCTCATGGGCTGCCAGCATGCGGTATTTGAGATCATGTCCAACGCCATCGACGAGGCCCGTGAGGGGCACGGCGATCTGATCATCGTCACCCGTTACGAGGACAAGTCCATTGAAGTCGAGGACTTCGGCCGTGGCTGCCCCGTGGACTGGAACGAGAAGGAACAGCGCTACAACTGGGAGCTGGTATTCTGCGAGATGTATGCCGGCGGCAAATATAACAACAACAGCGGCCAGGACTACGGCTTCTCCCTGGGCATGAACGGCCTGGGCACCTGCGCCACCCAGTACGCTTCGGAATATTTTGACGCACGGATCTACCGTGACGGCTACAAGTTCACCCTGCACTTTGAAAAGGGCGAGATCGTGGGCAAATTGAACAAGGAGCCCGCTGACCGCAAAAAGACCGGCTCCATGTTCCGCTGGAAGCCGGATCTGGAGGTCTTTACGGACATCAACATCCCCGTGGAGTACTATCTGGACGTAATGAAGCG
>JAFQCY010000048.1 GCA_017399355.1 Oscillospiraceae bacterium | reverse complement strand
CGATCTTCGACAGAAGATTGGCGATTTTTACTTCTTCACTATTACCTATTCACTCTTCACTAAAATCCACCCGGCGATTTTTGGAAAGTAATAAGTAATAGTGAATAGTGAATAAGTATATTGCAAAACCAACATTTCACCTCTATAATAAACATATCCAGTTTATGAGGTGGTCATTATGACAGATAGTCCCTTGTTGGCAAAATCCAAGGCTTTTGCATTGGAGATCATTCGAGTTTGCAACGAGATAAAGCGCAGTCAAAAAGAAAGTATCCTGACGAATCAACTTGTCCGTTCCGGAATAAGTATTGGCGCAAACATCCGGGAAGCTTTTTATGCCCATAGTAAGGCGGACTTTATTGCTAAACTGCAAATCGCTCTAAAGGAATGTTCTGAAAGTGAGTATTGGCTGGAACTGCTGATTGAGAGTGGCTATCATGGTGACAAAGCGATTCTTGATCAGTGTGTTGAGATAAAGCGTATCTTGATTTCTTCGATCAACACCGCAAAGGAGAATACCCAGAAATGACGCCAATCGATGTGTTTTCTATTCGTGAAGCAATCTCTTCCGATGCACCCGCCATTTGGCAGCTTAATTGCGATGAGATGGGTTATCAATACTCTTTGGTTGATACGATACAGAACATAACAAAACTTCTCAGCAGTAATTCCGACAGAATCTATGTTGCTGTTTATGATGATACAATCGTTGGTTATGTCCACGCAAATGATTACGACTTGATTTATGCACCGCATCTAAAAAACATTATGGGTATAGCGGTATCAAGCAAATACAAGCGAAAGGGTATTGGAAGAGCATTGTTGCAACAAGTTGAGCATTGGGCTCGTGAAACCGGCGCATCAGGCATCCGTTTGGTTTCTGGTGCAACCAGAACAGACGCACACGCTTTCTATCGACACTGCGGCTTTGAAGGAAACAAAGAGCAGATCAATCTCAAGAAAATGTTCTAAATATCCAAATCATTTTGACCATCCTTTAATTCATATTTCAAAAGTTCACAAAATACTTTATACTATTATGTTTTTCGAACTTTTGCTCCAGCATTTTAACACAATAAATCTCAAGAGATTCATTTCGATCAATCTTGCCAACAAGAAGAGACATCCGAAAGGATGTCTTTTCTTGTTGGTATGGGTATTTGCGAAGGTGGATTCGAAAGGCGGCTCTTAGCGACAGTCCGGTGGACTGTCGCAACCGCCGTGGCTCGCCCGCAGGCGAGCGAATCCACCTTCCCCCACCAGCAAAAAGAGCATTGCGTAAGCAATGCTCTTTTTGCAGCTATATTCGCCTTGCGGCGAGTTATATTGGCTACGCCAGTTCTATTTGCTTCGCAAGTGATATTGGGCTTCGCCCAGTTTTAGAGGCGAATATAATATCACTGAAACCGTAGGTTTCAATATCACATTTTGCCAAGGCAAAATATATCGCTCCGACGAAGTCGGAATATCACTAAAATCTATCAATTTTGTGACTGTCCAACGTCATATGTAAAAATGCCGAAATGCTCTTTTTGCAGCGATATTCCCCGTCGGCAGCAGGAAAACTTGACACTTTATTACATTTCCTCTATAATACATTTGTCAAGCCCTCACATGACAGGAGGATGCGCTATGAAGAAAAGCGAACTTGAAAAGGTCAAAGGTCAGTTCTCTATCTATTGCAACGGCGAATATGTGGTGATCAACACAACCAGGTTATTCATCTTCAAAACCGACGGCAGCCCGGTCGCTTGCAGAAAAGATCTGCGTTACGCAGGCAGAATCACTTTTCTTTCGGGTAACAGAATGCTTTTGTGTAGCCATAAAGCCGTTTTTCATATGATCCGGCTGTGTGACGGCAGCGACATCTGGACAGTCCCGTACACGAAAAATATTCTAAATGCATCAAAGCTGGCCGTTTCCCAGGATGAAGCTTTCGTCTATACCTATGATGAGTGGAAAGGGACTCACTTTATCAGCCGCCTTGACCTGCAAACCCATGAGGTAACGCTCCATGATATGTACATGGATTACGGCGCTACCAGAGATATTATTTGCAACGAAGCCGGAATTCCGTGTCTGCTCAAAACAGTGATGGAAACGGTCGGCGGGAAAAAGTTTCACCAAAACGGCGTCCGTCTTCATGACTTTTACGACATTGCTCCCGGCAATACCACGACTTGGGAAACAAAATGGTCTTTTGATGGAGATCGATCGCCCCTTGGTTTTTTTGAAAGTACCGATGCGATCGTTACAACGGATCTGCAGATCTACAGACCTTCTACCGGTGCCTTGGTTGATCTTTTGGAAAACGAATCTTCCTGGCAGCCCCCTGCCCACGGTCCCTCTAAGTGCTGGTTAGATCTCAGTAAGCGCTATTTGTGTGTAAAGTATTCCACTGTCCATGTCATTATCGACATCCAGGCTCGTAAGGTCGTGGGACAGTATGCTGCGCATTGCACATACGGTTGTCTGATCGGTAACGAGTACTGGGTTTGTGCGAAAGACAGAGTGATCCGCAAACCCTTCCCGGCGATGGAGGAAGCGCCTCCCTTAAAACAGGTCGGCGGTTGGGACACCTTCTATTCCAAGCACCCCGAGCTTTGGTAATTGCTTGCGGGATTACATATCTCCCCGGAAATACTATCGGAGGTAATTGTATGAAACGTGCTTTGATTGTTCTGCTTGTCTGTGTTCTTTGTCTGAGCAGCTCCGCCTGCGGCTCTACGCCGGAGCCTTCTGTGGCAAATGCCAATTTTACAGGCGCTAACTGCAACAACAGCTGCAAATTCTCCTGTGATTTTTGGGCCTTTGACGACAGCCTGTTCTATATGCAGGACGGCTTCTATAATATGGGCGTATATTGGAGCATCGACGGAAACAGCACAAAGCTCTTTGAAGAAGCTGACTTATCCAATGAACTGGCGGTGAATTCCGGTCTCGGCGACATCTTTGTCAGCGGCTGCTACCTCTATTTTGATGTTTTTACCAGCAATGAGAATTGGCTTTATCGCTATGACCTGAACAAACGATCCTATTCCTCTGTCTGCGAAATCCCAAGTCTGCAGCGGTGGGTCATTTCGGACGAGTATTTCATCTACAGCGAGCATCCCTCAAACAACGAAGAGAAGCGCTTCCCTCTTCAAATTTACAGCCTGACAGACGGAACGACGACTGAGATCTGTCGGGATGTAGCAGAATTTGGCATTATTGACGGGCAGCTGCGTTACATCACCAATGCAGCACCCTACGAATTATACCAATATAATTACGCAGAAAAACGATCTGTGCTCCTGGGCGCATTCGATTGCGAATTTGACGATGGCTACGATGTTTTCAACTTCACACCGGATGCGGTTGTCATGTACAACTGGGGAGAGGGATGTGACCGAAGCCTCGTCGTCTACACCCTTTCCTCTGCCGAAACCCAGGTATATACGCTCCCAAAAGGGATCCAGGATATGGTCGCTGCCGATCGCTATGCTTATGCGCTACTCTACGACACCCAGACACATTCCTACGAGGCAGTTCCATCCGATGCCAATGGGATCTATCGCATCAGCCTGGACGACGGCAGTTATGAGATCATAGAGCACGATATCGATAGCGTTACCAATATTCACGTTGCTACTGACGATTGCCTCTACATGATCCGAGGCAAGTATAATGCTGTTTTTCTGTACAGTAGTCATGTATACAGATATGACCACAGCACAGGCACAACAGAGAAACTTGCCGAGTTTTAACTTATTTCTACCCTGAGGCAAAAGCCGGGCGATATTGCCCCTTTGGCAGCTTAGAGGCAAATTTATGTCTAATAATACTTACGTGATGGATTCGAGCGATCAAGCAACAATCCTCTTGCCTCAAGTACAGAGATATAGAATACCGGCCTTATCCTTAGAAGAATACGCAAAACAGAAGGAATACATCTTTTGTTTGACAAATATACCCCTTGGTGCTATGATTATTTCAATATTTTGTGAGAGGAGTGCGCTTTATGCAGACCCGGATGCTTCCTTACTGCTTCGTATGCTGCGTAAAGCTTGCTCTTTATGCCTTTATCCCTTGATTCTCCGGATGAGTGCATAAATTCTGCGCAAGCTTCATGCTTGCGCTATTTTTATTATTGGGGAGGTCGTTATGGTTTCACTTAAACCTATGACACGGCAGATGTGCCATCAGTTCTATCAAAACTTCCAAAATGACCCGGCCATCGGACATTATTATGAATATGTCTACACATCAGAGAAGGCAGACCGCTATTATGATGCCAATTCTACAGCCGACCGCAGGCTATTGGCAATAATGGTTGGAGAGCAAATTGTGGGAGAATGCAAACTGAAGAATATTGATCCGGAAAAGCGTGAGTGCAGTATGGGCATCCATCTGCAAAATGACGCTGTAAAAGGAAAAGGATACGGCACACAGGCGGAACGCCTGATTTTGCAGTACGCATTTGAAGAGCTGGGGATGGTTGCGGTCAGGGCAGACGCTGTTCACCGCAATACCCGCAGCCAACACGTGCTGGAGAAGGTCGGCTTCTGCTACACCCATGAGGATGAGACATTCAAATACTACATATGCCAGGCAAATAAGACCGAGCGTTGGAAAACAGCGATCGCCCACATCGGAACTTCGGTCCATATTGTCGTGGACCGTCCCATCGGATATCTTCACGGAGATATTTCGTATCCCATCAATTACGGCTACCTCCCCGGCGAACTTGCCGGGGACGGCGAAGAACAGGATGCCTACATTTTAGGAGTCGATGAGCCCCTTGCCGAATTTGACGGACAGGTTATTGCAGCAATCTGCAGAAGAAACGATTGTGAGGACAAACTGGTAGTTGCACCTCCCGGGCGTTTATATCATCAGGGCCAAATTGCACAGGCCGTCCACTTTCAGGAACGGTATTTCTGCAGTCGCATTGTATCCTCTTTTGAAAAATCCTGCGGCGTATTGCCATACCGCATTGTCAATGGTGAGAAGAGATTTCTGCTTGTCTTTGAAACATTTTCAAAGTGCTGGAGTCTTCCCAAGGGACATATAGAAGCGGGAGAATCGGACACCCAGGCAGCACTGAGAGAGTTATTTGAAGAAACGGGGATGACTGCCACACTGGTTCCCGGGAGAACGGCATCTATCGAGTATCCCATTTCCGATTACGCCAGGAAACAGGTTGTTTTCTTCCTGGGCGAGGTTGAGAGGGTTCCCCGGCTGCGGGAAGGCGAAATCGACAAGTTTAAATGGGTAACTGCCGATGAGCTGAAGAATCACTTATTTCCGGATACCTATGAAGCCTGCCAAATTTTATTGAGGTAACTATATGGAACGTAAAATCAGAAATGCGGCAAAAGCGCTCATCATCCATAAGGGCAAAATGCTGGCTATCAAAATCAGCGATGGGAAAGAAGCGTGGTATATTATGCCGGGTGGCGGCCAGGATACAGAAGAGCTTCTTCCCGACGCTGTGTGCAGAGAAGTTGCAGAAGAGCTGGGATTAAAGATAGCGGTAAAAGACTTGGCATTCGTCATAGAGGGGCTTCACGGAGAGAAGTTCCATCGTGTCGATCTGGTTTTTCTATGCGAGTGCATAGGAGAGATTGAAGATGCTGTGTTGCAGACAGATACCAATCAAGTAGGATATGCGTGGCTGGATTTAGACAGGCTGAATACGCTGCCCCTCTATCCTTCAAAATTACGCAGAGCAATTATGAATCTGTCGGAAGGAAAGCCCTACAATATCTATTTGGGAAATGAAGAGATTGGAGATCCGGAAATTACAGACTGAGTATATCAGAGTAAGCTCTGTGCGGAGGTATCATTGGAATCATTCCTCCTTCGAAATGGGGTTTAGCTCTACCGTAATATCCTCCAGCCGTTTTTCGGAGAAAACAGCTTGCCACCAGACCTCTTTCGGTGGTGAAAAGTGTAAGGACGAGGCGGCGGCGTGGAGCTTGGGTGTCTTCGCTCCCACGAATACCGCCACGGGGCCGTCTGCGCCGCCGATGAGGCCGATGGCAGCGGCCTCGGGGTTCTCCGGCTGTGTGGGCTTGCTTTGTCTCCGTCTGGGCGGATCTCCCTCGGCACAATCCCGCAGCAGGAAGCCGGAATGCTCCGGCTGTAATGCGTAGGTCAGGGAGAGGTAACTGCGTGGATGCTCCATATTTGGATCAGGAAATATCCGTTCCGGCAGCTCCTGCGTCTCTGCTTCCATCACTGTCAGCAGGTAGGTTTTCCCGGTGAGCGGATGAATTAAGGTGATGCTCTCCCCTACCGGTGGAGTCAGGAAGCACTGACCGGAGATCTGCTCCCGTTGCCGCTCCATATGGATCTTCAATCCCCGGAGCGCCTGCTCCTCCAAGCCTTGCCGTGGATAGCTTTGGCGATGGAAGGCCCAGGCTCGGCTCTCATCCAGCCCATAGTGCTGCAGAAGCTGCTGTGCCTCGTCCCTTGGACGAAGCCGCTCCGGGACGCAGGATGAGGGAATCCAGGTCAGGCGGCCGCCATACGCCTGGTGCAGCTTCTCGGAATTCAGGATGATTCTTCCCGAAAATTCCATCCGCAGGGGGTGCTCTTGCTGCATCTGCGCCTGCTGCTGACGGGTATCATGATTCTGCGCCTCGTGGAGCAGATCCCATTTCTCAATGAAAGCCTTCACTTTATGGGGCTCCACCTCTGTGCAATAGTCAACGACCAGCCCCTCCGGGCAGAGATAGAGCGCAGGAATATACCACCGCTCCTCGCCCCAGAAAAAGCTTTTTTGAACGGGGACTTCCCTGCCGTTCTCGCCCTTGCTGCTCCAAAAGCCGCCTTCATAGGTGACTTTCCACTCCGAGGGTTTGGGCAGTGCAGCCGGATTCATGTCTTCGTCGTAATAATCCTCGCTATAGGGGATCTGAGAGAGGTCAAAGCCGTTCTGCAATTCTTTGATATATGTGAAAGTATTCTCCATAGGCATCAGGCCGGATGCCTCTTTGATGATTGTCAGAACTGCTCGCTGCTGCTCCGTGGGCGGACAGTCCAGCAGGAATGCCTTGAACTGCTCCTCGTCCCAGGCATAGCACTGCTCCAAAGCGGCCATATCCCCGCAGTACAGGAGCATCCGCAGCAGATCCTCAAAATTGCGTGCGATGGTGTGGACATAGTTCCCGAAATTCATGGGGCTGACCGCAAAGATCATCTCGCCGAAAGCAGGAATCGTGCAGTAATGGATGCCATCCAACCCCGCACAGCCGATGATCTCGGCCTGCTCCGGCGTGCAGAAGTAGCGCTCATAGCTTTCCCGTTGCAATAACCCAACAGCGGAATGGTCGATGGGCAGTTTTTTGAAATCCTCGTAGCAAAACATCAGGATGCCTCCCTTTTGCGGCAGCTTTGCTCCATTATACCATAGCTTAACGGCAAATCACAGCCCTGGGGCTGTTTTTTCTTTACAGGGGCTTTTCCTCTGTGCTATACTATGTTGAAAGGCGGTGAAGATATGGAACATCAGGAATATTGTCGTATTGTCCCCGGGGCGAGGGCTGCCATGCTGTTTCTCCACGGGATCGTCAGCACACCCAGGCATTTTGACGATTTGATTGCAATGGTTCCGAAGGATATCAGCGTTCGGGCGCTTCTTTTGGACGGGCACGGAAAAAGTGTCCGGGATTTTGGCCGCAGCTCTATGGAGAAATGGGAGGCACAGGTGCAGCAGGCTGTGAATGATTTGAGCGAAAGCCATGAAAAGCTCTATCTGGTGGGGCATTCCATGGGCACGCTGTTCTCCATTTGCCACGCTGCGAAGAATGAGAAGATCGCAGGATTATTTCTTTTAGCGCCGCCCTTGAAGGTCTTTGTCCGTCCACGAATGTTCTCCTCCACCTTCCGGATCTATTTTGACCGCATTCGTCCCAAGGACGAGATCGCACGGGCTATGAAGGAGAGTCTTGGCTTTCCAATTTCCAGGAATCCCTTCCATTACATCCGCTGGATCCCCCGATTTTTGGAGCTGTTTCGCAAAATCCGTCGGACCCGAAAGGAGATCCCGAAGCTGCAAATTCCCGTCTATGCCTATCCCTCTGTGAAGGATGAACTGGTTTCCATGAAATCCGTGAAATACCTGAGACGCAATAAGAAGATCCAAATCACGCCTCTGCCTAATTCCCTGCATTGCTATTACGAAAAGCAGGATAAAGCCCTGCTGCTGCGGGAATTTCAGGTGTTTTTAGGCAAAGGGGTATCGCTGTCTTAAAATCGTTGAAAATCTTTGCTCTGTAAATGCACCGGCCTATACAATTTGACAAAAATTCAAAAACCTTTGAATTAACGCTTGAAACAGGGGTTATCCTGTGCTAAACTTATAGGAACTTTATCGCATTAAATTAGCGATGCAAAGGAGAGAATACTATGAAAACCATCCATTTGACCGATTGTACGCTCCGTCTGCCTGCCCAGGGTCAGACTGCTCCCGGCTTCCGTGAGAAGATCGAGATCATCAAGGAGCTGGATCGACTTTGCATCGACGCTGTTGAACTAAACATCCTATCTGCCAACAAGGCCCATAAGCTACTGCTGAAAACCGCTGCCCCTCTGCTGCAAAATGCCGCCCTGTGCTGCCGCTGCGAGAATGATGCAGCCGCCATCGCCGCCTGCGGCGAGGCCATGAAGGAGGCCAAGCGTGCCCGTATTCAGCTGGCCTTCCCCACCTCTACGGTACAGATGGTCTACTTAGGCGGCGCAAAGCCCGCCCAGCTGCTGGCCAAGATCTCTGCCCTGGTGACAGAGGCTGCCAAGGTCTGCAAGGAAGTGGAATTCGTGGCACAGGATGCCACCCGCAGCGAGGAGGAGTTCCTTGTTGCTGCCATTGATGCCGCTCTGAATTCCGGTGCAACCATCATCTCCCTGTCGGACAGCGCAGGTACGCTGCTTCCCGAGGAGATCGCCGCCCTCATCAGCAGGCTCTATGAGAAGTTGCCCGGGCTGAAGAACGCCACCCTGGGCTTTGCCTGCAGCGAGAAGATGCACATGGCCTCCGCCTGCATGATCGCCGCCGCCAAGGCAGGCGCTACCCTCTTTAAGACCGCCGTCTCCGGTGAGGAGCTGCCCAAGCCCAATGCCATTACGGACACCCTGCAGCTCCGTGGGGACTCTCTGGGGCTGAAGTGCGATGTGAACTGCACCGTGCTGGCCCAGACCGAGAACAAGATCACCTCCATGCTCTGCGCCCGTCAGAGCGGTTTGTCCGCTGCTGCCCCCGTGGCCGGCGAGCAGGCAGAGATCCTGCTGCAAAACGGGGACGATGCCGCCACCGTGGCCGCCTGCGTGAAGCAGCTGGGCTACGACCTGACAGAAGAGGACATGGCTCATGTTTACGAGAGCTTCTGCCGTGTGGCTCGGAAGAAGGCAGTCAGCTCCAAGGAGCTGGATGCCATCGTGGCGAGCACCGCTTTGCAGGTGGCTCCCACCTATCGCCTGAAGTCCTACATGATCAACAGCGGCAACGTCATGAGCGCCTCTGCCCAGATCGAGGTAGAGAAGGACGGCAAGCTGCTCCAGGGCATCAGCCTGGGCGACGGCCCCATTGATGCCGCCTTCCGTGCGGTGGAGGGCATTGTGGGTCATCACTATGACCTGGATGATTTCCAGATCCAGTCCGTCACCGAGGGCCGTGAGGCCGTGGGTGAGGCTCTCGTAAAGCTCCGCTGGGAGGGCAAGCTCTACGGCGGCCGAGGCATCTCCACGGACATCATCGGCGCCAGCATCCGTGCTTATCTCAGCGCATTGAATAAGATCGTCTATGAGGAGGCAGCGGAATGAAACTCTCCTTCTCTACCAATTACTGGCCCGGCAGTTCCCGTGAGAAAATGGAAATTGCAGCCCAATACGGCTTTAAGGGCTTAGAGCTCCACAGCATTGCCGAAACCGAGGGCGAGAGTCTGGGCGCTCTGTACCACAGCCTCATCGCCCTGAAGCTGACGGTTCCCTGTCTGGATCTGACGGCGGATGTGGGCGTGGCCGCCCAGTGCGCCGCCGCATTGCAGGAGCTGGACGAGGCTATCACCGTCATGCAGAAGCTGCGTATTCCCTTCCTGCGGCTTCGTGCCGCCGAGGGTGAAAACGCCTTCACCACCACCAAGAATTTCCTCTATGCCGCCCTGAACAAGGCGGAGCAGAACGGCATCACCCTGCTCATTGAGACGGTGGGTGCCTTCTCCGATACCGCAAAGCTGCGGGATCTGCTGGGTCTTTTCTCCAGCGACAATCTGGGCGCTCTGTGGGATGTGCATCAGCCCTATCACGTCTGCGGCGAGAATCCCGAGGACACCATCCGCAACTTAGGCGCTTTCGTCCGCCATGTCCATGTGAAGGATGCCACCGATAAGGACAGCTACTGTCTCTTGGGCGAGGGCAAGCTCCCCATGGGCGAGGTGATGGATGCCCTGCGCTCCGTCAATTACAGCGGCTTTGTCAGCCTGGAATGGGACCCTGCCTGGGCAGAGGAGCTGGGAGATATGGATCTGATCTTCACCCATTTCGTCAATTTCATGTCCCGCTATAAAGACCCCTCCAAAGCCAAGGCCAGCCTCTACTACAGCCGGGACGGCAAGGGGCAGTTCCTCTGGAAGAAGGATGCCCTCATTGAGAAGACCTTCTCCCAGGTGCTGGACAGCGTGGTCGCCCAATTCCCTGACCAGCTGGCCATTAAATATACAACTTTGAATTACACCCGCACCTACAGCCAGTTCCGGGATGATGTGGATGATTTCGCCCGGGCGCTCATTGATATGGGCGTGAGACCCGGCAGCCATGTGGCAGTCTGGGCCTCCAACCTGCCCCAGTGGTACATCGCCTTCTGGGCGGTGACCAAGATCGGCGGCGTACTGGTGACGGTGAACACCGCCTACAAGATCCATGAGGCAGAGTATCTGCTGCGCCAGTCCGATACCCACACCCTGATTATGATGGAGAACTACCGGGACTCCGACTATGCGGGCATCATCCGGGAGCTCTGCCCCGAGCTGGCAAGCACCAAGGTCGGCACCCCCCTGAGAGCCAAGCGGCTGCCCTTCCTGCGCAATGTGATCACCCTGGGCTTCACCATGGCCGGCTGCATGACCTGGGAGCAGGCTCTGGCACGGAAAAACCGTGTGCCCCGGGAGGAAGTGCTGCGCATGGCAGCAGGGGTGGATGTCCACGATGTGTGCAATATGCAGTACACCTCCGGCACCACGGGCTTCCCCAAGGGCGTGATGCTCACCCACTATAATATCGTCAACAACGGCAAGTGCATCGGCGACCGCATGGATCTGTCCACCGCTGACCGCATGATGATCCAGGTGCCCATGTTCCACTGCTTCGGCATGGTGCTGGCTATGACCGCCTCCATGACCCATGCCGCTACCATCTTCCCCCTGCCCTATTTCTCCCCCAAGCCCTCTCTGGCCTGCATTAATCAGGAGCGGATCACCGCCTTCCACGGCGTTCCCACCATGTTTATCGCCATGCTGGAGCATGCCGATTTCCCCAAGACCGATTTTTCCTATATGCGCACCGGCATTATGGCCGGCTCTCCCTGCCCCATCTCCGTGATGCAGGACGTGGTGAACAAGATGCACATGAAGGAGATCACCATTGTCTACGGCCAGACCGAGGCCTCCCCCGGCTGTACCATGAGCTCCAGCGACGATCCCCTGGAGGTTCGTGTGGCTACGGTGGGCCGTGCTCTTCCCGAGATCGAGTGCAAGATCGTTGACCCCGAGACCGGTCTGGACTGCCCTGACAACGTGACCGGTGAATTTGTGGCCCGTGGCTACAATATTATGAAGGGCTACTACAAGATGCCCCGTGCCACCGCTGCCGCCATCGACAAGGAGGGCTGGCTCCACACCGGCGACCTGGCCTGCCGCACCCCCGAGGGCAACTACCGCATCACCGGTCGCCTGAAGGACATGATCATCCGTGGCGGTGAGAACATCTACCCCAAGGAGATCGAGGAGTTTATCTACACCCATCCCAAGGTCTCCGACGTGCAGGTCATCGGCGTACCCGATGAGCAGTACGGCGAGGAGATCATGGCCTGCATCATCCTGAAGCAGGGCGAGGAGATGACGGAGCAGGAGATGAAGCAGTACGTCCTGGAGCATATGGCAAAGCACAAGGTGCCCCGCTATGTGTCCTTTGTGGACAGCTTCCCCATGAACGTGGCCGGTAAAATTCTGAAGTACAAAATGCGTGAGGATGCCGTGAAGCAGCTGGGTCTGCAGAAGGCGGATTCCATCGTCACCGCATAGGAGAGACCATGATTATCGACACCCATTGCCATGTCTACCCCGACAAGATCGCCCAAAAGGCTGCCGAGGCCACGGGGCATTTCTATGGCATTCCCCCTCGGATGGACGGCACGGTAGAGGCCCTGAAGCAGGCATCTTCGCAGGTTGGCATCGGCCACAGCGTCATTAACTCCGTGGCCACCACGGCCCATCAGGTGGCCAGCATCAACCGCTACATTGCCGCCACCGTGGCAGAAAGCGGCGGCAGAATGACGGGGCTTGGCACCCTGCACCCGGAGTCGGAAGATCCCGAACAGGATATCCGGCAGATCCTGGCTCTGGGGCTCAAGGGCATCAAGCTCCACCCGGAGATCCAGGGCTTCTGCATTGACGATCCCCGGATCCTGCGCTTCTTTGAGATTGCCGGTGAAAAGCTCCCCTTCCTGCTCCATCTGGGCGACCGCCGCTATGACAAGTCCAACCCCAACCGCATGAAGAAGGTGCTGGAGAGCTTCCCCCATGTGCGGTTTATCGGCGCACATTTTGCAGGCTGGTCCATCTGGGAGGATGCCACCTATGAGCTGAAGGGCTACGACAATCTGGTGGCCGACAGCAGCTCCTCCCTCTATGCCATCTCCCCGGAGAAGGCGGTGGAGCTGATCCACGCCTTCGGCGCTGAGCGCATTCTCTTCGGCACGGACTATCCCCTTATGTCCCCGGTGGAGGAAATGGAGCGCTTTGACCGCCTGGAGCTGACAGCAGAGGAGCGGGAAAAGATCCTATGGCGCAATGCGGCAGACTATTATAAAATTTCTCTTTAACTCACTAAAATAATGCTTGACATCCGTTTCTTCGGGTGATATAATCCTGACAACTTCATACCACAAAGGCGATGACGAAGACGGCGGAATGCCCTTCCTTCCCAGAGAGTCGGGGCTTGCTGCGATCCCGATAAGGCAAAGCGTTCCAATGCCCATCACTTCCGAGCCGGAGTCCCGAGTTCTGAATCAGAAGGTAGGCGGCTCCCGTCACTGCCACGTCACGGCAAGGGGCTTATCAGAGCCATAAGGGGCACGGAGAACCCGTGCAATTTGAGTGGTACCGCGGGTAAATTCTACTCGTCTCAAAGCAAAAAGCTTTGGGACGAGTTTTTTCTATTTCATGAGAGAGGTGTTATCTATGCAGACCAAGACCTACGATCCGACTTTACTGGAGATCGCCCACCGAATCCGGGATATGCGTGACATCGCCGGCTTTACCGCCGAGGAGATGGCCCGGAAAACCGGCACCACCGTGGCCCAGTACCGCAGCTATGAGCGGGGCGAGAGCGATTTCCCCTTCTCCTTCCTCCATAAGTGCTCCATTGCCTTCGGCATCAGCACCACCGATATTCTGGAAGGCCGCAGCGCCAAGCTGTCCTCCTACGAGGTCACCCGCAGCGGCGAGGGTCAGATCATGGTCAATGAGGGCGGCATCGAGATCCGCAACCTGGCCCACCGTTTCCGTGACCGCATTGCAGAGCCCCATCTGGTGCGCTATGAATACTCCGCCGAGGAGCAGAGCCGCCCCATCCACACCACCACCCACTCCGGCCAGGAGTTTGACTTCATCATCAGCGGCAAGCTGAAGGTGCAGGTAGGCGACAATACCGAGATCCTGGGCCCCGGCGACTGCATCTACTATAACTCCTCCACCCCCCACGGCATGATCGCTGTGGACGGCCAGGCCTGCCTCTTCTGTGCCGTGGTTCTGCCCGGCGAGGATGAGAAGCCCGAGGAGGTCAGCCAGAACATTGCCATTGCCAGAAGCTCTCAGCATCTGCTCTGTGAGAAATTCGTCAAGTGTACGGAGGATGAGCAGGGCGTGCTGAAGGCCATCCGCTTTGAGAATGCGGAGAAGTACAACTTCGCCTTCGACACCGTGGACGCTCTGGCAGACACCTATCCCAGCAAGCTGGCCCTGCTCCATCTGAGCCGTGGCCGGGAGCTGCGCCGCTTCAGCTTCCTGGATCTGAAGCAGGAGTCCAACCGCACCGCCAACTATTTCCGCTCCCTGGGCATTGGCAAGGGCGACCGGGTCATGCTGGTGCTCAAGCGCCACTACCAGTTCTGGTACAGCATGCTGGCCCTGCACAAGCTGGGCGCTGTGGCCATCCCTGCCACCAACCAGCTGCTGGCCCACGACTTTGAGTATCGCTTCCAGTCCGCCGGAGTCAGCGCCATCGTGGCCACCGCCGACGGCGCTGTGGCAGACTGCGTGGACGAGGCCCAGAAGACCAGCCCCACCCTGAAGACTAAGGTACTGGTAGGCGGTCAGCGTGAGGGCTGGCGGAACTTCAACGAGGAATACGCCCTTTTCTCCGACCGCTATGAGCGCACCGAGGATACCGCCTGCGGCGACGATGTGTGCACCATGTTCTTCACCTCCGGCACCACCGGCTATCCCAAGATCGCCTCCCACAGCTACAAGTACGCTCTGGGTCACTTCATCACCGGCCGCTATTGGCACGGTGCGGAGCGTGACGGTCTCCACCTGACCATCTCCGACACCGGTTGGGGCAAGGCCCTCTGGGGCAAGCTCTACGGCCAGTGGATGAGCGAATGCGCCGTCTTTGTCTATGATTTCGACCGCTTTGATCCGGCAGACATTCTGCCCCTCTTTGCCAAATATAATATCACCAGTCTCTGCGCTCCTCCCACCATGCTGCGTATGTTCATTAAGGAGGATCTGAGCCAGTACGACCTCAGCTCCATCCGCCATATGACTACCGCCGGTGAGGCTCTGAACCCCGAGGTCTCCCGTCAGTTCAAGAAGGCCACCGGCCTGACCATTATGGAGGGCTACGGCCAGACCGAGACCACCCTGACCATCGCCACCCTCCCCGGCACGCCCTGCCGCCCCGGCTCCATGGGCAAGGCATCTCCCATGTACGACATCGACCTGGTAGATCCCGACGGCAATCCCGTGCCTCTGGGCGAGACCGGCGAGATCGTCATCCACACGGACAAGGAAGTCCCCTGCGGCCTGTTCAAGGGCTATTATCGGGACGAGGAGAAGACGAAGGAGGTCTGGCACGATGGCCTGTACCACACCGGCGACACCGCCTGGAAGGATGAGGACGGCTACTTCTGGTATGTGGGCCGGGTAGACGACGTGATCAAGTCCTCCGGCTACCGCATCGGGCCCTTTGAGATCGAAAACGTCATTATGGAGCTGCCCTATGTCTTAGAGTGCGGTGTCTCCGCTGCCCCCGATGAGGTCCGTGGCCAGATCGTCAAGGCCTCCATCGTGCTGACCAAGGGCACCGAGCCCACAGAGGCTCTGAAGAAAGAAATTCAGAACTACGTCAAGAGCCACACCGCACCTTACAAGTACCCCAGACTGATCGTATTCCGTGACAGTCTGCCCAAGACCATTTCCGGTAAAATTCAGCGAAATCTCCTGTAATTTTTCAGGAAAAATCTTGACATTCTTTGAGAATCATGGTATCATTTTAGCAATTTAAAGAAAGACATTGACGGAGAGTGCAAGGGACCCGCTCCTTTCAGAGAGTCGGCGGCTGCTGCGAGCCGACAGGTAGCATCCTGAGCTGTAGCTCCTGAGTCGGAAGGAAGAAAGCGCAAGCGAGTAGAACCTTCCCGTGACTGCTGCGTAAAGGCATAATGCTTGTCAGAGCATGAGGGACGCCCCAGGGCGTAATTTGAGTGGTACCGCGGGTAATTGCCCGTCTCAAAGGATCTCTTTGGGACGGGTATTTTTTCGTCCCGAACACATCGGAGGTAGTATTTCATGAAATCCACGACCGGACTGAATCTCACCATTCAGGATATGGCCAAGCGTATCCGTGCCCTGAGAGAGATCGAGGGCTACACCGCCGCCGAGATGGCGCTGAAGACCGGCTTGAACGTTGACGAATACATCAACTGCGAGTCCGGCAATGCGGATCTCAGCTTCGCTTTTCTATACCGCTGCGCCCTGATCTTCGGCGTTGACGTCACCGACCTGATCCAGGGCTCCAGCCCCACCCTTTCCACCTACACCCTCACCCGTAAGGGCCAGGGGCAGCGCATTGAGGAAGCTCACGGCCTGACCTACTACAACATGGCCGCCTCCTACCGCAACCGAATTGCAGAGCCCCTGTGCGTAGTCTCCGCCTATTCCGAAGAGCGGGAGCATCGGGAGATCGAGCTCACCACCCACGAGGGCCAGGAGTGCGATCTGGTGGTCAAGGGCAAGCTGAAGGTGCAGATCGGCAACCATATTGAAGTTCTCTCCGAGGGCGACTCCATTTACTACGACTCCTCCACCCCCCACGGCATGGTGGCCGTGGGCGGCGAGGATTGCATCTTCTACGCCATCGTCTTGAATCCCTCCGGCGAGAGCGAAAAGCCCGCCGTGGAGAGCTATATTGACGACGGCAGAGCCAAGACCGACACCCAGGAGCGCATCTACCACAAGTTCATCACCCCCGTAGAGGAGGAGAACGGCGCACTGAAGTCCATCTCCTTCCGGGATACGGACAAGTTCAATTTTGCATATGATGTGATGGACGCTCTGGCAGACAGCCAGCCCAATAAGCTGGTCATGCTCCACGTCTCCAACGACCGAACGGAGCGCCGCTTCTCCTTTAAGGACATCAAGACGGCCTCCAACCGCACCGCCAACTACTTCCGCTCCCTGGGCATCCGCAAGGGAGACCGGGTCATGCTGGTGCTGAAGCGCCATTATCAGTTCTGGTTCTGCATGATGGCCCTGAACAAGCTGGGCGCCATCGCCATCCCGGCCACCAACCAGCTGAAGGCCCATGATTTTGAGTACCGCTTCAAGGCCGCCGGGGTCACCGCTGTGGTCTGTACCGCTGATGGCGACGTGGCCCAGCAGATCGACGAGGCCGAGGAACAGGCACAGAGCCTGAATGTGAAGATCATGGTAGGCGGCTGCGCCGATGGCTGGCACGACTACGACAGCGAGTACGGTATGTTCTCCAGCCACTTTGACCGCACCGAGGAGACCGCCTGCGGCAATGACTACATGCTCATGTACTTCACCTCCGGCACCACCGGCTATCCCAAGATCGCCGCCCACAGCCACACCTATCCCCTGGGTCACTTCATCACCGCGAAATACTGGCACCGGGTCAATCCTGATGGCCTCCATCTGACCATCTCCGATACCGGCTGGGCCAAGGCCATGTGGGGCAAGCTCTACGGCCAGTGGCTCTGCGAGGGCGCTGTGTTCGTCTATGACTTCGACCGCTTCGATGCCGCCGACATTCTGCCCCTCTTCGCCAAGTATCAGATCACCACCTTCTGCGCTCCCCCCACCATCTACCGCATGATGATCAAGGAGAACATCGCCCAGTACGATTTCTCCAGCGTGCAGCACGCCACCATCGCCGGCGAGGCCCTGAACCCCGAGGTCTTCCGCCAGTTTGAGAAGGCCACGGGCCTGCGGGTCATGGAGGGCTTCGGCCAGAGCGAAAGCACCCTGATCATCGGCAACACCGTAGGCATGAAGCACAAATTGGGCTCCATGGGTAAGCCCGTGGCGCTGTATGATGTGGCGCTGCTGGATCCCGATGGCAAGGCCGTTCCCACCGGCGAATCCGGCGAGATCTGCATCCGTGTTGCCGAGGGCGCTCCCTGCGGCCTGTTCCGGGAATACTATCTGGATCCCGATAAGACCAAAGAGTGCTGGCATGACGGCTACTACCACACCGGTGACCTGGCCTGGAAGGACGAGGAGGGCTACTACTGGTATGTGGGCCGTGCGGACGACGTGATCAAGTCCTCCGGCTACCGCATCGGGCCCTTTGAGATCGAGAACGTGATCATGGAGCTGCCCTATGTCTTGGAGTGCGGTGTCTCCGCTGCTCCCGATGAGGTCCGTGGCCAGGTGGTCAAGGCCTCCATCGTGCTGACCAAGGGCACGGAGCCTACGGAAGCGCTGAAGAAGGAAATTCAGACCTACGTCAAGACCCACACAGCCCCCTACAAGTACCCCAGAATCGTGGAATTCAAGGAGAGCCTGCCCAAGACCTCCAGCGGCAAGATCCAGCGCAATAAACTGTAATAAAGAAGGTGCGCCGTGAAGCATAAACGAATGACCCTCTTTGCCGGGCACTACGGCAGCGGCAAGACCAACATCGCTGTCAGCTATGCCCTATGGCTGAAGGAGCAGAGCGATCAAGATGTCTGTATCGTGGATTTAGACATCGTCAACCCCTATTTCCGCACCAAGGACAGCCTGAAGGAGCTGACGGAGGCCGGCATCGAGCTGATCGCCTCCCCCTATGCCAACTCCAACGTGGATCTGCCTGCCCTGCCCCAGGAGATCTACGGGGCGGTGAACCGCCGGGATCGGCTGGCGGTGCTGGACATCGGCGGCGATGACCGTGGCGCTCTGGCCTTAGGCCGCTACACCCCCGCAATTTTGGAAGAAAATGACTACGAGATGCTGCTGGTCATCAACTGCTACCGCCCCCTGACCCGTACGCCCCGGGAGACCTTAGAGGTACTCCGGGAGATCGAGGCCGCAGGCGGAATCCCCTTCACCGCCCTGGTCAACAACTCCAACCTGGGCGACCAGACCACGGCGGAGGATGTACTGGCTTCTCTGGACTATGCCAAGGAAACCGCCCGTCTAACGGGCTTACCCATTAAAATGACCACCGTTCACAATCGCCTCTACCCCCTGCTGCAAGGTCGGATCGAGGACCTGCTCCCCATGGAGCTGCAGGCGAAATACTATGCGTAAAGGAGCGTTCTTTATGGCAAAACTCAGCTTTCTGACCGACCTGTGCAAGGGCTGCGGACTCTGCGTTGCTGCCTGTCCCAAGAACCTGCTGGTTCTGGATAAGGACACCATCAACAAGAAGGGCCACGCCCCCGCCAAAATCACCGATCAGTCCAAGTGCATCGGCTGCGCCTTCTGCGCCACCATGTGCCCCGACTGCATCATCACCGTAGAAACCTAAGGAAGGAGAGGCAAAATGGCAGAAAAAGTTCTGATGAAGGGCAACGAAGCCCTGGCCGAAGCCGCCATTCAGGCAGGCTGCCGCCACTATTTTGGCTATCCCATTACCCCCCAGACGGAGGTCGCCGCTTACATGGCAAAGCGTATGCCCAAGATCGGCGGCATTTTCCTCCAGGCGGAAAGTGAGATCGCCGCCATCAATATGGTCTATGGCGTGGCTGCCGCAGGCAAGCGTGTTATGACCTCCTCCTCCAGCCCCGGCATCTCCCTGAAGGCCGAAGGCATCAGCTATCTGGCAGGCGCAGATCTGCCTGCATTCATCGTCAATGTTCAGCGTGGCGGCCCCGGCCTGGGCGGCATTCAGCCCTCCCAGTCGGATTATTTCCAGGCCACCCGTGGTTGCGGTCACGGCGACTACCATGTGATCGTCCTGGCCCCCTCCGGTGTGCAGGAGATGGCAGACCTCACCGTAAAGGCCTTTGATCTGGCCGATGAGTACCGCATGCCCGCTATGATCCTGGCCGATGGAACGATGGGCCAGATGATGGAGCCTGTGTTCATGGGCAACTACACCCCCAAGATCGTGGAGAAGCCCTGGGCCACCACCGGCACCGGCCTGCAGCGCAAGCATAACATCGTCAACTCCCTGTACTTAAGCCCCGAGGTGCTGGAGCGCACCAATTTTGAGCGCTATGAGCGCTACAAGATCATCGAAGAGAAGGAGACCATGTACGAGTCCTTCCTGATGGAGGATGCGGAATACTGCGTGGCTGCCTTTGGCATTGCCGCCCGTGTTTCCAAGAATGCCGTGCTGGCAGCCCGTGCCGAGGGCATCAAAGTGGGCATGATCCGTCCCATCACCCTGTGGCCCTTCCCTGTCAAGCCCTTTGCTGAGGCCGCCGACCAGGTCAAGGCCTTCGTCAGCGTGGAGCTGAGCATGGGTCAGATGATCGAAGACGTCAAACTCGCCACCGGCTGCAAGAAGCCTGTGACCCTGTGTAACCGTGTGGGCGGCATGATCCCCTCTCCCGAGCAGGTGCTTGCCCATCTGAGAGAGCTTGCAGGAGGTGCCAAATGAGTATCAAATTCCAGAAACCCCATGCCCTGACCGATGTACCGCTGCACTACTGCCCCGGCTGTACCCACGGCATTATCCACCGTCTGGTGGCAGAGGCCATTGACGATTTGGGCATTGAAGGCCGCACCGTAGGTGTCGCCCCTGTGGGCTGCGCCGTTATGGCCTATGATTATTTCTCCTGCGACATGGTGGAAGCCGCTCACGGCAGAGCCCCCGCTGTGGCCACCGGTCTGAAGCGTGCTCTCCCCGAGAACATCGTCTTTACCTATCAGGGCGACGGCGACCTGGCCTCCATCGGCATGGCCGAGACCGTCCACGCTGCCACCCGTAATGAAAACATCACCGTGATCTTCGTCAACAATGCCATCTACGGCATGACCGGCGGCCAGATGGCCCCCACCTCCCTGCCCGGTCAGGTCACCCAGACCTCTCCCTACGGCAGAGATGTGAACCACTGCGGCTACCCCGTGAAGATCTGCGAGATGCTGTCCCAGCTGGAAGGCCCCGAATACCTGGCCAGAGTGGCGGTCAACAACGT
>JAFQCY010000047.1 GCA_017399355.1 Oscillospiraceae bacterium | reverse complement strand
CGGCTTCTCCGTCACCTTCGCTGATAAGACCGAGATGAACGCCAAGCTGACCATCGCCTCCGGCTACAGCAAGAGCGATATCACCTGCGTGAAGGTTCTAGATGCTCAGGGCAATGTAGTCGACACCCTGACCGATTTCACCGAGCTGTCTGACGGCAGACTCCAGGTCACCTACTATGGCGTGAAGTCCGTGCAGATGCGTGACCGCTTCTACTTCGTGGCCTATGTGGGCGACCAGGCAGCCAGCGACAACGTAGGCTACAGCGTGGAAGCCTATGCCAAGAGCAACATCGCCTCCACCGATGCCAACCTGGCCGACATGGTTCTGAAGTGCATCTACTACGGCGACAGCGCCTACGCCTACTTCAACCGCTAAAGAAATGCGAAAAAAGGCCTGCAAAGCCTTGAAAATCAAGGACTCTACTGCCAGTAGAGTCCTTTTCTACTGCCTGGGAACAGCCGGTTTACCCGGAAACCGAGACAGTAGCTTGCTTTTTCCGGGCCCACTCGCCTATAATAGCCTGCGTGATCACCCCCCCTTATAAGGAGAGAAAGAATGAGCTTTGCAATCATCACCGAGACCACAGGAAATCTGCCCACAGCCCTTGCCGCTGAGCATGATATCCATGTGATCCCCTTTTACTATTTTCTTGACGGCAGAGAGATGACCTGCGCAGATACGGCATACTTCGATGCCAGGGCATATTATGATGCCATCCGCAAGGGCGCCCAGGTCAATACGGCCCAGATCAACCCCCAGCGCTATATGGACGCTATGGAGCCCTGCCTGCAGCGGGGTGAGGACATTCTCTTTGTGGGCCTGTCCTCCGGCATCAGCGGCTCTTTCGCCTCCGCAGGCATTGCCCGGCAGGAGCTGCTGGAGCAGTACCCCGAGCGGAATATCCGTCTCATTGATAGCCTGGGCGCCGGTTTGGGCGAGGGTATGCTGGCCTTGCGTGCCGCCAACTGCCGGGCCAATGGCATGGATCTGGAGGAGACCTTTGCCCGGATCAGCAAGTTCCGGGATCGGATGTACCAGGTCTTTATTGTGGACGACCTGATGCACCTGCGCCGTACCGGTCGCCTGTCCAATGTCAGCGCCCTGGTGGGCTATATCCTGGGTATCAAGCCCCTGCTCAAGGGAAATGAAAACGGCAAGATCGTCGCCTTTGGCAAGATCCGTGGCCGCAAGGCCTCCATCCATGCTATGGCGGAGAAGTATTTTATGCTGGCCGATCGGCCGGAGCTGCAGACCGTGGGCATCTCCCACGCTGCCTGCCCTGAGGATGCGGCATACCTGATGGAGCTGATCTCCAACCGGATGCCCCCTAAGGAATTCCTGCTGGTTGAGCACGAGCCGGTCACCGGCTCCCACATTGGCCCGGGTGCGCTTGCCCTGTTCTTCGGCGGCAGCGACGGGGTCAGAACAAAATAAGGTTGGAGGAAGTCTAATATGAATCATCAATATCAGTTATCCTGCGAGTCCACGGTGGATCTGCCCTATTCCCATATCAGCGGAAGAGGCATCCATGTGCTGTTTTATACCTACTCCATCGAAGGCAGGGAATACGAGGACAATATGGGACGTGACGAGGCGGTCATGGAGGACTTCTTCGCCCAGCTGAAGTCCGGCAAGATGCCCATTACCTCTCAGATCAATGCGTTCCGCTATGAGGAGTATTTTGAGAAGCTGCTGCAGAAGGGCGATGTGCTGCACATTGCCTTCGGCACCGGTATGACCCCCTCCTACCACAATGCGGTGGCCGCCGCCGAGAACCTGAAGAAAAAGTATCCTGACCGTAAGCTGATCGTGGTGGACTCCCTGTGCAGCTGCACCGGCTACGGCCTCCTGGTGGATACGGCTGCAGACCATTGGGATGCCGGTATGTCCATGGAGGAGCTGGAGCAGTGGCTTTTGGAGAACCGTGGCAAGGTGGTGCACCAGATCTTCTGCACCGACCTGACCCAGTTTAAGCGCAGCGGCCGTGTATCCGGCCCTGTAGCCCTGGTGGGTGGCCTTCTGGGCATTTGCCCCATGATGAACCTCAATGCTGCCGGTAAGATTTACTCCTACGGCAAGGTCCGTGGCAAGAAGAATGCCATCCGTACCTGTGTGGATGAAGTTATGAAAACCATTCAGGACGGTGTGGACTACAAGGGAAAGATCTACGTCTGCCATTCCAACTGCCCCGACCTCCAGGCGGAGGTAGTCGCAGCGGTGAAGGAGCGCTTCCCGGGAAGAGAGATCGATCTCCACGAAGGCCGGATCGGCGCCGTGATCTCCACCCACTGCGGTGCCAGTACCGTCGCGATCTTCTGCTTCGGCGCAGAGCGTGCATAAGTCAAGAATCCAAACGGGCTGTCTCAAAAGGAGGCAGCCCATTTTCTGTCAGCCCATAAACAGAAATATCTTTTTATCTATATATTCGCCATGTTCTTGCGCTTTAGATTTGATTATTTGTCCATTCTGTGCTATACTGGAAAGCAGAAAGGATGTGCATGCCATGGCTGCCAATTACCGCAAGGATACCATCGTCTATCAGATCTATCCCCGTTCCTTCTGCGACTCCGATGGGGACGGCATGGGCGATCTGAAGGGCATTCTGTCCAAGCTGGACTATATTGCCGATCTGGGAGCCAATACCATCTGGCTCTCGCCCATTTACCTCAGCCCCGATGACGACAACGGCTACGACATCGCCGATTACAAGGTCATTCAGCCCCGTTTTGGCACCATGGAGGACTTTGACCTGCTGGTGGCGGAGGCAAAAAAGCGTGGCATCGGCATCGTCATGGATCTGGTCATCAATCACACCTCCGACGAGCACGAGTGGTTCCAAAGAGCCCTGGCCGGGGAGGAGAAATATCAGAATTATTACATCATCCGCCCGGGGAAAAAGAATGGAAAAGTCCCCAATAACTGGGGGAATTTCTTCGCCGACTGCCCCTGGGCACCCTTTGGGGACACGGGGAAATACTATCTCCACCTCTTCTCCAAAAAGCAGCCCGACCTGAACTGGCACAACCCGGAGGTGCTGGAGGAGATCAAGGAGATCATGCGCTTCTGGCTGGATAAGGGTGTGGTGGGCTTCCGCTGCGACGTGATCAACGTGATCTATAAAAACACCCTGGCCGACGGCAAGAAGCGCTTTATCCTCACGGGTCAGGAGCATTATCTCTCCACCCCCGGCTGCCACAAGATCCTTCAGGAGCTGCGCCGGGATGTGCTGGAGCCCTACGGTGCCTTCGCCGTGGGCGAGACGGTCTATGTAGACCTGCCCCAGGCCAGAGAT
>JAFQCY010000046.1 GCA_017399355.1 Oscillospiraceae bacterium | reverse complement strand
GGCGCCAACTCCTCCGCCAGCGGCTGCGGCAACGACACCGCCTCCGAGCGCTACATGTACGGCAAGTTCATGGTAGACTCCACCTCCTACTGGATCAAGGAGTACAACCTGGACGGCCTGCGCTTCGACCTGATGGGTCTGCATGATGTCGAGACCATGCAGGAAGTGGAGACCGCTGTCCACGCCATCAACCCCAATGCCATTATCTACGGCGAAGGCTGGACCATGGGCGCCACCATCGACGGCAGCGCACAGGCCAACCAGCCCAACATCAGCCAGATCAAGCCCACCGGCGAGGGCATCGGCGCAGTTGCCGTCTTCAATGACGTCATCCGTGACGGCCTGAAGGGCAGCGTGTTTGATAAGACTGCCAAGGGCTTCATCAGCGGTGCAGCCAACGCAGCTACCATCGCTGACGTGGTATTCAGCCTCTCCGGCGGCCGTGGCGTCAGCCAGGGCTGGATGGTAGAGGATGACATGGTCATCAACTACATGAGCGCCCACGACAACAACACCCTCTGGGATAAGCTCCTCCTCTCCAACCCCGAGGACTCCGAGGAAGACCGTATCCGCATGAACAAGCTGGGCGCAGCCATCGTCATGGTAGCCAAGGGCACGCCCTTCTGGCAGGCCGGCGAGGAAATGCTCCGCACCAAGGACGGCGACGAGAACAGCTATATGTCCTCCGATGCCATCAACAATATCGACTGGTCCGTCCTCCACGAGGGCACCATCCAGTACGAGACCATGCTCTACTACAAGGGCCTCATCGCCATGCGTCAGGCCTATGACATCTTCACCGATCCCGAAGTCCGTGTCATCAGCTCCGAGACTCTGGGCAGCGGCATCGTGGTCGTGGTCTTTGACGACGGCGAAGGCGGCCAGGCTCTGGTGGTTCTGAACCCCAACAAGGTTGCGCTGCCCTACACCCTGGAGGGTGAGTGGAACCTGGTTGCCAATGCCTCCGTGGCAGGCGCTTCCGTCCTTGCCAAGGAGACCGGCTCCGTCACCGTCGACGGCATCGGCATCCTGGTCTATCTCAACGACGAGGCTCTGGACTGATCCCCGGAGGAGCGGACAATGAAAAAAACCATTCGTTTTTTGGCTCTGCTTCTTGCTATGATCTTAAGTTTTACCGCCTGCGGCTCCTCTTCGGAGGAGTCGCAGCCCCCTGAGCCCCCTGCAGAACCCGTGACCTCCGATACGCTCTATGTTCAGAAGGTGGAGAACCTCCCCGAGGACTTCATTATGGGTATGGATGCCTCCTGTGTCCCCGCTCTGGAGGCCAGCGGCGTGAAGTATTATGACTACGACGGCAGCGAGAAGGATGTCTATGAGATCCTCAGCGCCAACGGCATCAACTATATCCGTGTCCGCATCTGGAACGACCCCTTTGACGGGGACGGCAAGGGCTACGGCGGCGGCAACTGCGATATCGCCAATGCCATCGCCATCGGCAAGCGTGCCACACAGTACGGCATGAAGCTGCTGGTGAATTTCCACTACTCCGACTTTTGGGCCGACCCGGGCAAGCAGATGACCCCCAAGGCCTGGAAGAACATGGCCATCGATGAGAAGGAAGCTGCCCTCTATGACTACACCAAGGACTGCCTGCAGCAGCTGGTGGAGGCCGGTGTGGATGTGGGCATGGTGCAGGTGGGCAACGAGACCAATGGCGCTCTCTGCGGCATAAAGAGCAGCGAATTAGGCGGCTGGGAGCGGATCACCCGTCTCATGCAGGCCGGCAGCAAGGCTGTCCGTGAGGTCTGCCCCCATGCCCTGGTGGCCATCCACTTCGCCAACCCCGAAAATACCGATAGCTATGTGAGCTACGGCAAGAATCTGGACTACTACCAGGTGGACTATGATGTCTTTGCCTCCTCTTACTACCCCTTCTGGCACGGCACCTTGGAGAATCTCTCTCAGGTGCTGAGCGACATCGCCACCACATATCATAAAAAGGTCATGGTGGCTGAGACCTCCTATGCCTTCACCGCCCAGGATACAGACTTCTCCGGCAATACCATCGGCGAGGGCGGCGGCATCGTCAAAAACTACCCCTTCTCCCAGCAGGGCCAGGCCAATCTGGTACGGGATGTCATCGACACTGTGGTGAATGATACCGTCAACGGCATCGGCGTCTTCTACTGGGAGGGCACCTGGATCTCCGTTGGCACCGAGAGCTACGAGAAAAACAGTGCCCTCTGGGAGCAGTACGGCTCCGGCTGGGCCTCCTCCTATGCCTCCGGCTACGACCCCGATGATGCAGGCAAGTACTACGGCGGCTGCGCCGTGGATAATCAGGCCTTCTTCGATGCCCGGGGCAAGGTGCTGGAGTCCCTGAAGGTCTTCTCTCTGGTCAGAGAGGGTAATGTGGTGGAAAACCGCCCCGATGCCATCGAGGATGCCAATGTTGTGCTGGATCTCAAGGGCGAGATCACCCTGCCCGAGACCGTCAACGCCATCATGCTGGATAACTCCCGTGAGGCAATCGATGTAGAGTGGCAGGATGTGGACGAGGAAGCCATGAAATCCGGCGGCGTTGCCAAGTACACCGTCTACGGTACTGCAGGCGGCATGGAGGCTGTGTGCTATGTGTCCATGGTCAACTACAACTTCCTGCAAAACGGCAGCTTCGAGGAGGGCGAGCTGGGCTGGGTGGCCACTCAGATCACCGACTTTGACGAATTGAAGGTGGAGGATAAGGTCACCGACTCCCTCACCGGCAATTTCCACTATCACTTCTGGGGCGCTGCCGCCAACTGCGTGGAGTTCACCCTGGAGCAGGAGGTCAAGGAACTGAAGTCCGGCCTCTATGACTATGCCATCTCCATTATGGGTGGCGACGGCGGCGAGACCGAGATCTATGCCTATGTGAAGCTCAATGGCCAGATCGTCTCCACCGCAGCCACCCGGATCACCGTCTACAACGAGTGGCACACCGCCACCATTGAAGGCATCGACTATACCGAGGGCGACAGCATCGTGGTGGGCATCTATGTCAAGTGCGCCGGGCCCAATGCCTGGGGCAAGATCGACGATGCCAGCCTCAGCTCCGCAGCCTGAAAAGAGGAATCGCTATGAAAAAACAACTGAACTCCCTCCTTTGCCTCCTGCTGGCGCTGGTGATGCTTCTGAGCCTTGCCGCCTGCGACCCTCAGGAGCAGGAGACCCAACCCTCCGGGAGCGAGACCGCTCCCACCCAGCCCACCGAGCCCGAGATCCCTGCTGTGGCAGACCCTGTGGACGATAATTACCGCACCTTCTATCAGGTCTTTGTGGGCTCCTTCTCCGACTCCAACGGCGACGGCATCGGCGACCTGCAGGGCATCATCAACCGCATGGACTACCTGAATGACGGCAACCTGAACTCCGAAACCAGCCTGGGTGTCCAGGGCATCTGGCTGTCTCCTATTTTCTCCTCTCCCTCTTATCATAAGTATGATGCCAAGGACTACTACCAGGTAGACTGGCGCTTTGGCACCGAGGAGACTCTGAAGCAGCTCATTGACCTCTGCCATGAGCGGAATGTGAAAATCATTCTGGATCTGGCCATCAACCACTCCTCCTCCCAGCACGAGTGGTTCCTGCAGTTCAAGGAGGCCCGCAAGAACGGCGACACCGCCAATCCCTACTACGACTACTATTCCTGCGTCACCGAGGCCGAGAAGGTCGGCGGCATCAGCTATCAGAAGATCGCCGGTGCGGATTGCTGGGTGGAGTGCAACTTCTCCGGCGATATGCCCGAGCTGAACTACGATAATCCCGAGGTCTACAATGCCATGCTGGACGTGGCAAAGTATTACCTGGATCTGGGCATTGACGGCTTCCGCTTTGATGCCGTTAAGTACATCTACTATGGCGATACCGCCCGCTCCGTGGAGTTCTGGGAGCGCTACATGGCTGACCTGAAGGCCTATGCCCCCGAGATCTACTGCGTAGGCGAGTGCTGGTCCGGCGAGACCGAGATCCTGGCATACTACAGCGCCATGAACTGCTTCAATTTCGCCATGGCACAGGCCGAGGGCGTGGCTGCCAGCGCCGCTAAGGGCTTCTCCATTGCCAAGTTCACCAATTATGTGGAGGCCTATCAGGATAAGATCCTGGCCGCCAATCCCGAGGGCATGGCCATGTCCTTCCTCTCCAACCATGATATGGACCGCATCGGCGGTGCCTTCATCATGGACAGCAATATGCGCATGGCTGCCAATCTCTACCTGCTGAGCCCCGGCTCTCCCGTGATCTACTATGGCGAGGAGATCGGTATGCGTGGCTCCCGTGGCGGCGAGATGACCGATGCCAACCGCCGTCTGGCTATGCTCTGGGGCGATGAGGACAGCATCCGCAACCCCGAAGGCACCACCTATGATCCCAAGAACCAGATCCAGACCACCGTGGCCGACCAGATGGCAGATGAAAACAGCCTCTACCGCTACTACTGTCAGCTCCTCACCATCCGCCACCGCTATCCCGCCATTGCCCGTGGCTACTACACCTCCATCGACTGCGCCGAGAAGAACTACGGCGGCTTTGTGGTGGACTATGAGGGCCAGAAGCTGGGCATCTTCCACAACAACGGCACTGAGCCTCTGTCCTACGACCTGAGCAAGATCGAGGGCTGCAACTTCACCCAGCTCTGCGAGGTCATCGGCATGGGCGAGGCCACCCTGGAGGGGACCGTTCTCACCATCGCCGGCCAGACCAGCGTGATCATCCAGTAATCCGGGAGGTAGAATCATGATCCTTGGAATTGATGCTTCTTCCTACTTGTCTGTGATCGAAAACGGCAAAAAATTCTACGACGGGGGCAGGGAAGTGGATCCCATGGAGCTGCTCCGTGCCAACGGTGTAGACTACCAGCGCATCCGTGTCTGGAACGACCCCAAGAGCCCCGAGGGGCTGCCCTACGAGGCAGGCAACTGCGACATCGACCACTATGTCCGTCTGGCAAAGTTGGTCAAAGCCAAGGGCTACAAGCTGCTTTTGGACTTCCACTATTCCGACTTTTGGGCTGACCCCAATAAGCAGCCCACCCCCAAGGCCTGGGTAAACTACAGCGCCGATGAACTGGAGCAGGCGGTGTATGAATATACAAAAGCCTGCCTGCAGCAGGCGGTGGACAACGAGGTAGCCCCTCAGCTGATCCAGGTGGGGAATGAGATCACCAACGGTATGCTCTGGCCCGTGGGCAAGCTGATGAATCCCGATGGCAGCCGCAGCAGTTACGATACCTTCTGCCGTTTTGTGGCGGCGGGCTGCAGAGCCTGCCGGGAGATCTGCCCCGAGGCAAAGATCATCCTCCACTTAGAGCGCAGCTGGGATCAGCAGGTCTATCAGGAGTTCTTCCACGAAATGGCCGCCCACGGCATCGACTATGATATCATCGGTGCCTCCTACTACCCCTATTGGCACGGTACCCCCGATGCCCTCTTTGCCAACTTAGATGCCTGCCGCATCTTTGGCAAGGAGCGCATGGTCATGGAGCTGGCCTACGGCTTCACCACAGAGCCCTATCTCCAGGGCGGCAAGCCTCAGCGCCTGGTCATTGACGAGAAAATGGCCGCCGTCCCCGGTGTGGCCGAGCATTACCCCCTAACTCCCGAGGGGCAGGCGAAGTTCATCTCGGACTTCCTGGCACGGGCAGAAAAAGAGGGCATCGACGGCGTTTTCTACTGGGAACCCCTGTGGCTTCCCGGGGAGGGGATCTCCTGGGCCTCTGAGGCAGGTCAGGCTTACATCCACGAGGAAGGTAAGACCACAACCAACGAATGGGCCAACCAGTGCCTCTTTGACTACCAGGGTGAGAAACTCCCGGCCTTTGACTGCTTTAGAGCAACAAAGTAAAAGGAAATATTTCGAGAAAATATTAAAAAATTATTCATTTTTCTATTGACTTAGCTATTCAAAACGTTTACAATATTAGACGGACGCAAACTGCGTAAAACAAAATTTTTAGGAGGAAAACAAAATGAAGAAACTGTTTGCCCTGCTCCTCGCTCTGGCTATGATCCTGAGCCTGGCTGCTTGCGGCGGCAACACTGACGACACCCAGAAGCCCACTGACGGCACTGGCGACGTCACCCCCACCGACAACAACACCGACGACACCAACAAGCCCGCCGACACCAACGAACTGGCTGGCACCTACGACATCACCATGTGGGTTTCCGAAATGGACGGCGTTGCCGCTCAGTTCGAGACTCAGATCGATGCTTTCGAAGCTGCTAACCCCGGCATCGTGATCAACGCTGCTATCGAAGGCGTTACCGAGGCTGACGCTGGCTCCAAGGTCGTTCATGACGTTGCTTCCGCTCCCGACATCTACTGCTTCGCACAGGACCAGCTGGCTCGTCTGGTTCAGGCTGCCGCTCTGGCACAGCCTGGCAAGGGCGCTGCTGAGACCATCAAGGCTAACAACGACGCCGGCGCTGTCGCCGCTGCTTCCGTTGCTGGCGAGCTCTATGCTTACCCCATGACCTCTGACAACGGCTACTACATGTACTACGACACCAGCATCATCTCCGAGGAAGACGCTGAGAGCCTGGAAGCCATCATCGCTGCTTGCGAGGCCAACAACGTTAAGTTCCGCTATGCTCTGGAGAATGCTTGGTACACCGCTTCCTTCTTCTTTGCTACCGGCTGCAAGAGCAACTGGACCATGAACGCTGACGGCGAGTTCACCTCCGTGGACGACGACTTCAACTCCGCTGCCGGTCTGGCTGCCATGAAGGGCATGCAGAAGCTGGCTACCTCCCCCTGCTACGACTCCAATGCTGACATCTTCACCGACGCTGGTGTTGTTATCACCGGTATCTGGAACGCCGGCGCTGCTGCTGAGCACTTCGGCGAGAACCTGGGCGCTACCGACCTGCCCTCCTTCGAGGTTGACGGCACTTCCTACCACCTCGGCTCCTACACCGGCAACAAGCTGATGGGTGTTAAGCCCCAGAACGATCCCAAGAAGGCCGCTGTTCTGTCCCTGCTGGCTCAGTACCTGACCGGCGAGGAGTGCCAGACTCAGCGTTACGAGTCCTTCCAGTGGGGCCCCTCCAACATCAACGCTCAGGCTTCCGAGGCTGTCCAGGCCAACGCTTCTCTGGCTGCTCTGGCTAAGCAGAACAACTTTGGCCAGCCCCAGGGCCAGATCCACGGCGCTTGGTGGGATATCGCTAAGGTTCTCGGTGCAGACGCTAAGGCTGCTACCTCCGATGCTGACCTCCAGACCGCTCTGGACAACTACAAGGCTGCTATCGACGCTCTGTTCCAGATGACCGACGAGCAGAAGAACGCTTGGTCCGTCATCGGCGGCATCTGCGGCACCTCTTGGGACACTGACTTCCCCATGACTGAGGATCCCGCCGGCACCTACACTTCCGAAGCCCTCGAGCTGAAGGCCGGCGAAGAGTTCAAGTGCCGCCAGGGCGCTGCTTGGGACGTAAACTTCGGCGTTGAGTTCAACGGCGCTAACGTTGTCGTTGAGGCTGACGGCACCTACTACGTCCAGCTGGTATGGGACGGCGCTCAGACCGGTACCATCACCCTGATCCCCGTAGAATAATAATATACTTCACTGAGAGGTGGGGGAGCATCCGCTCCCCCCACCCTCAGACCTAAGGCATTGTTAGCCGGTATGCAAGGACGACATTTGTCTTGTCTACCGGCAAGCAATGCTTTCTTGTTTCTTATTATGAAAAAAGGAGGATAGTATAAACACAGTTTATATATAGGGTTATGAAAAGATTAACTGATCTTGAGTACTTAAAGCTCAAAAAATTCCAAAAGCTGTTATACAAGCTGAAACTGTTCTTTTGCGCAATCCCCCTCTGGTTCGTAGGTCTTGGCTCCAAGATCCTGAAGTTCTTCAAGAACTGCTGGACCGGTATCAAGGAAGAAGTCGGTGGCACTGTCACCACCTTCACCAAGGGTAACTGGGCTGTCAAGCTCTCCTTCGTTATCTTTGGCTTTGGTAACTTCTTCTATGGACAGATCGCCCGTGGCATTCTGTTCCTCCTCTTTGAGGTTATCTTCATCGTCTATATGTGTCTGCCCAGCGGCGGTGCTTACTGGCTGGCCAAGGGCAACTGGTTCCAGCACGGCGCTACCGTCGGTACCGAACAGGGTGCCTTCGAGTACAACATGATCTATGACACCGATGTTTGGGTTCCCGGCGATGACTCCGTTAAGGTTCTGCTCTACGGTCTTTTGACCATCGTGTTCATCTTCGCCTTCTTCGTCACCTGGCGGATGCAGATCAGACAGTGCCGCATCAATATGGACATTGTCGCCTCCGGCAGAAAGATCAAGAGCGGCAAGGATGACCTCCGCTCCATGGTGGATGATCAGTTCCATAAGACCCTGCTGGCTCTGCCTCTGGGCGGTATCATCATCTTCACCATCATCCCCATCATCTACATGGTCATCATTGCTTTCACCAGCTACGATGCAGCCCACGACGGTTATTCCAACCTCTTCACCTGGGTCGGCTGGGAGCATTTCAACGAGTTGACCAACTTCGGTAACGGCGGCCTGGGTCTGGCCTTCGGTGAGATCCTGGGTTGGACCTTGATGTGGGCCTTCTTCGCCACCTTTACCAACTTCTTCCTTGGCATGTTCGTTGCCATTATGATCAACAAGAAGGGAATCAAGATCAAGAAGTTCTGGAGAACCATCCTGGTCATGACCATCGCCATCCCCCAGTTTGTTTCCCTCCTTTATGTCTCCAAGCTCTTTGATGACTCCGGTATTCTGGGCAAGCTCTTCCTGAACTGGGGTCTGATCCCCGATTCCATGATCGCCCGCAACGAGTTGTCCTTCTGGGATAACCCCACCTCCGCCCGTATTCTGGTTATCATCCTGAATATCTGGGTCGGTATTCCCTACATCATGCTCCAGGCTACCGGTATTCTGATGAATATCCCCGCTGACCTCTATGAGTCCGC